>JAKLDZ010000440.1 GCA_022703255.1 Myxococcota bacterium
CGGAATGCCGTCGGGCAACCCGGGCACCCCGCGCGTCACGCCGATCCGCTCCGCCGACCCCACGATGCGCGGCAGCATCGACGGCGGCACCTCGAGCATGCGCAGCATCTCCGGATCCCATTCGAGCGATGCCAGGTTCATCAGCAGCGTGCGCGACGCGTTGGTGACGTCGGTCACGTGCTGCGCTCCCCCGGTCAGACGCCAGCACAGGAAGCTGTCGATGGTGCCGAAGGCGAGCTCGCCCGCCTCGGCCCGCGCGCGCGCACCCGGCACGTGGTCCAGAATCCAGCCGATCTTCGTGCCCGAGAAGTACGGGTCGAGCACCAGCCCCGTGTGCTCCTTGACCTTCGGCCCGTACCCCGCCGCGCGCAGCTCCTCGCACCGATCCGCCGTGCGTCGGCACTGCCACACAATCGCCCGGTGAATCGGCGCCCCCGTCGCCCGATCCCACACCAACGTCGTCTCCCGCTGGTTCGTGATCCCGATCGCCGCGATGTCCCCGGCCGACAGCGACGCTGCCGCGAGCGCCTGGCGCACCGCCTCGATCACGCTGCGCCAGATGTCCTCGCTGTCGTGCTCCACCCACCCCGGCTGCGGGTAGTGCTGCGCGAACTCCACGTTGGAGCGCCCCACCGTTCGCCCCGACACGTCGAGGATCAGCGCGGTGGTTCCGGTCGTGCCTTGGTCGATCGCGAGCAGATGGTGGGCCATGTTCCTCTCCGGTGGCGCCGGCAGCGGAGGGACGGAGCGTTCCCTCGGACCGGACGTGCCTCCGTTGCTCTAGCGGTCCTCGGCGGTTCCACGCAAGACCCCGGAGAAAATGCAGCCCTCACACCGCTGTTGTCGGCTCACGGTCCTCCGGTCTACCCTGTCACTCTCCCATGGCGCGCATCGTCCTCATCACCGCGGAAGGCCAGCAGACGATCGAGCTGCGTCCCGTGAACTCGATCGGGCGCCATCCCAGCAACACCATCCAACTGCTCGACCGCATCGTGTCCAAGGAGCACTGCATCGTCGAGCAGCACGCCGATGCTTCCTGGTGGCTCAAGGATCTGGGGGCGCTCAACGGGACCTACGTCAACAACGAGCGCGTGCGTGGAGAGCAGCCGCTGAAGCACGGCGACGAGATCATCATGGGGTCGACGCGAGCGCGCTTCGACGATGGTCGCGGCGTGGCGCTTCCCGACGCACCCGGCGGCTTCCAGGCGCCGCCTCCGCCGTGGCCGTCGCAGCAGCCCGGCCCCAGCGCGCCCCAACCCTACGGCGTGCCTCGGCAGAGCAGCAGCCCCGAGCAACCGATCCCGCTGGTCTCGCGCCCCCCCGTGCCGCCCGCCCCGCCGCCGCCCCCCCCGGGCCGCCCGCCCGGCGGAACCATGGCGATCCCCCAGTACCCCGGCCACTCGCCCTCGCACATCGGGGCCGGCAGGGTCGACTTCCAGGATCAGCAGCGCGCCATCGGCACCCAGATCGCCGCCAAGCAGAAAGGCTTCCAGCCCTTCGATCAGGTGGCCTCCGACGCGATCCAGTTGCGCGCCGACTACGAGCGGCTCCGCCTCAGCCACGAGCTGTCGCGCGAGATCGCGCTCGAGCGCGACACCTCGACGCTGCTCGCCAAGATCCTCCAGTCGATCTTCAAGTTCGTGCGGGCGGACCGCGGCGTGATCTTTCTCAAGAACGACGCTGGCGTGCTGGAGCCGAGGACCAGCCTCCGGCGCGACGGTTCCGAGGCGGCCATCACGGTGTCGTCCACGATCCTCAACCACGTGCAGCAGGAGCGCGCCGCGGTGCTCACCCACGACGCCGCGATGGACTTCGCGGCCTCCAAGGGCAAGAGCATGATCCTCAACCGGATCAGCTCCGCCATCGTGGTGCCGCTGCTGCACAACGAGGAGTTCCTCGGCGTGCTGTGGCTCGACGCCGAATCCCTCGCGCAGTTCCAGCCCAAGGACCTCGAGATCGTCACCGGCGTGGCCGCGCAGGCCTCCATGTTCATCGAGAACAACGCCCTCGCCCAGAAGATCGAACGCGAGATCATCACCCGCGAGCGCTTCTCGCGCCTGCTGTCCCCCAACATCGCCGAACGCGTCGCCAGCGGCGAGCTCGAAGTCAAAAAGGGCGGCGAGCTCGTCCGCGAGTGCACCGTCTTCAACTCCGACATCCGCGGCTTCACCAAGATGAGCGAGAAGACCGAACCCGAGAGCATCGTCGAGATGCTCAACGAGTACTTCGAGCTCATGGTCGAAACCCTCTTCAAGTACGAAGGCACCCTCGACAAGTTCATGGGCGACGGCTTGATGGCCCTGTGGGGCGCCCCCGTCGTCCACCCCGACGACCCGCTGCGCTCCGTGCAGTGCGCCCTCGAGCAGATGGCCGTCCTCGAAACCTACAACGTCGAGCGCGTCAAGAAGTCCCTGCCCCCACTCGCCATCGGCATCGGCATCCACACCGGCCCCCTCGTCGCCGGCTACCTCGGCAGCTCCAAAGCCCTCTCCTATACCGTCATCGGCGACACCGCCAATACCTCCGCCCGACTCTGCTCCCACGCCGCCGGCGGACAGATCATCGTCAGCGAAACCACCCACGCACGCCTCACCGGACGCTTCGAGTGCGAGGAGCTCCCCCCGGCCACCCTCAAGGGCAAGGTCAAACCCCTGCGCATCTTCAACATCAAGGCCGCCAAGGTCGTGCAGGTCCCCGCCTCCCTCGACAAGCCCGAAGCCTGAGTCAACGGCGCGCGATCCCCCACGCCCCGATCCGCACGTCCCCTTCCCCCGACTTGCTCACCACCCACCGCGCCTCCACCACGACCGGCTGCTCGCCCCGATTTCGAGGATCCAACGAGCGCGTCACCGTGATCGCCTCCGGTCGCCCGCTCGCCGCCTGGATCGCGAAGTATCCGTAATCGGATGGTTCGACCAGCACCCGATCGCCCGGCTGCGCATGCGTCGCCAGCCATCCTCCGACTGCGACCTCCTCGGACCGATCGACCCCGTAGCTCCGGAGCGTGCCCTGCACCCGGATGCCCGACACCAGCGTCATTGTCGCTGCCGCGCCCGCGAGCCAGACGTGCCGCCGGGATTGCCGATCGAGGGCGTCGACCGCTGCGAACCAGGCCACGATCGCGATCGAGAGCACGGCGCGTTCGGGGTGATGGGTCGGTGCTCCGCCCCGCACTTCCGCGGCCACGAGCGCAACCAGCACGAAAGCCGCCGCGCCGAGGGGACGTCCCCACGGGGACGTGCGGGCGCCGAGCGCGACGGCGCCCACTGCGACGATCGCCACGGGGATCACGTCGAGCGCGATGGCGATCGGATAGGCCCCGAGGGATGACGCGACGCCGAGCGCGTCGCGATAGGCCGAGACCCTCGCGAGGAAGTGCAACGGATCGCCGTGTGCGTGGGCATTCCAGGCGATCCAGAGCGCGGGGCCCGACAGGGCCGCAGCGCTGGCGCCGAGGCGCACGCGCAGGGAGGCACGCTCGGCTGAAGGCCACAGGAACGAGACCGCGACGGCGAGGGCGGCGGGCCACGCCTCGTAACGACTCAGCGAGGCGATCGTCAGCAACCCTGCGGCGGCGAACATGCGCGGCGCATCGGCGCGTCGCAGCAGGATCAGGGCTGCGGCCACGCAAGCCGCGACGGGCAGCTCGGGCACGGTGGCGGCTCCGGTCACGGCGGCCACGGGCAGGAGCGCGAGGGACAGCGCGCCCACGAACGACGCCCGGGGTGAGCTGCCTGCCCAGCGTGCTGCGCCGTAGGCGATCAGCACCGCGAGGCACGCGACGGTCCAGCTCGTGAGCTCGGCGACGCGCAGGGAGCGACCGGCCAGGAGCATGATCGCGCCCTGCCCCCAGAAGGGCGCGGGCAACCAGCTCGTGCCCGAGGGATCGAGCCGCGGGTGCAGCGCGAACGCCTGCGCGATCGTGACGCGGCAGTAGTCGTCGTCCGAAAGCGCAGAGAACCCTGCCAGGCGAGTCGCCGCGGTGACGGCGACGCGGGTGGCGACGAGGGCCACGCTGTGGGCGACGGTGGAGCGCACGGGCATCCCGGGGAGGCGTCTACCACTTGGGGGGAGGAAAAGGAGACGGGAAACGGCAGGCCTGTGCGGGCAAACGGGACGGTGAAGCCCGAGGCCGGGAGCCCGAAGCCTTAGGGACTAGCTTTCGTGCCGGGTTTGCATAGTATATGCGCCCCGCGTCCGCGGCCCCGGGGGCACGAGCGCGGCATTCACGGTGCCGTCTGCCGAAGGAGATCAAGGAACATGGCCGGGTTCGACCCAACGAACATCAGGAACGTCGTCGTCGTAGGTCACAAAGGAGCGGGGAAGACTTCGCTCGTCGAGGCCATGCTCTACGTCGCAGGCGCGACCCAGGCGCTGGGAAGCGTCTTCAACAAGACGAGCATCCTCGACGACGAGATCGAGGAGCAGACGCGCAGCGCGACGCTTCAGACGAGCGTGGCGCACGTGGTGTGGCGCAAGACCAAGATCAACATCCTGGACACGCCCGGAGAGGGCGGACTGTTCGGCGACACCCGCGCGGCCATGGGCGCGGCCGATGCCGTGCTGCTCGTGATCTCCGCGAAGGACGGCGTGCAGCCGATGACCGAGCGGCTCAATACCTGGGCCATCGAGCTCGGCCTGCCCCGCTATGTCGTCTTCACCAAGTGCGACATCGAAAACGTCCAGCTCGCCGCCGCCATGGAGAGCGTCAAGAAACGCCTCAAGCTCTCCCTCGCTCCCCTGCACCAGTCCATCGGCGAAGGCCCCGCCATGAAGGGCATCGTCGAGCTGCTCGGCCGCAAAGCCTACGTCGGCAAGGACAGCCCCAGCGCCAAGTCCTCCGACGTCCCCGCCGACATGAAGGACGCCCTCGAGAAGGCCCGATCCACCCTGGTCGACGAGGTGGCCTCG
>JAKLDZ010000441.1 GCA_022703255.1 Myxococcota bacterium
CACAAGTCGATCCCGTTCGATGCGATGGCCATCGCCCTCGACCTCGACGACCACCTCCACGAGGACCTCGCCCGAGCCCTGGGCCGGCGGCCGCGGGAGGCGCGGAAGGCGAGGGATTACCTCGCGGTGTTCCGTGACGAGGACGAGGTGCGATCGCTCGCGCCCGACATGAGCGCGATCGCCGCCCTCGCCTGGAGCCCCTCCGGCTCCCTGCTCGCCTCCGCTACCCGTCCCGACGGCCTCCGCATCTGGAGCCCCGCCGATCGCGCCGCGCGCGCCGCCCTGCGCACCCACGACACCGACCCCGTTCGCCTCGCCTGGAGCCCCGACAACCGCTCCGTCGCCGTCGCCAACTGGAACGGCACCCTCGAGGTGTGGGACATCGATCGGCTGCGGCTGACGACCTCGCGCCACGATCACGACGGCCCGGTGCACTCGCTCGCGTACACCGCCGACGGCGGCCTGCTGCTCACGGGTGGACAGGACGCCGCGGTGTTCGTCTACGAGGCGGGCTCCGGCAGGGTTCGGGGGAAAATCGCGGGGCTGCCCGCCGCTGTCCATGCGCTGGCCTTCAGCCGCGACGGCTCCCTTCTCGCTTGCGGGTCGGGGTCGAAGGTCCAGGTGCGACGCACCGGTAGCTGGACGCCGCTGCTCGCGCTCGAGGCGCACGCCAAAGCGGTCACGACGCTGGCGTGGGCGCCCGACGGCAGCGCGCTCGCCTCCGGGGGTGAAGACGGCATGATCGTGATCTGGGACGCGAGGCGGGGCGTCGAGCTCTCCCGAGCGCAGGCGGGCGCAGGCGTGCAGGAGCTGTCGTGGAGCTCGGGCGGCGAGTGGATCGCGGCCGGATTCGACGACGGCTCTGCGCGCGTGTGGCGGGCGAGCGACAGCAGCGCGGTCCGCACCTGGGCCTCGGCCGAGCGCACATCGGTCACGGTGTCGTTCGATCCCGGGGGATCGCGGCTCGCGATGGGGAGCCGTGACCTGGAGGTGTGGGACGTCGCCTCGGCGAGCAAGCGCTTCGAGGTGGCCGCATCGCCTCGCTCCATGGTCGTGGCGTGGGATCGCGGGAGCGATCGTCTCACGATCGCCCAGGCCGCTGCGTCGAACCCCGCGGGGGTCTCCGCGGTCAGCGCCGACGGTCGCCTGGAAGCGATCGCAGGCGCGCTGCCGGAGGTCGCCCTGCGTCGCGCGAAGGACGGCAAGGAGCTGGGGCGTCTCGCGGCCGACAGGCCGTTGACCGCAATCGCGTTCCGGCCCGACGCCTCTCAGATGGCGGGCACCGAGAGCGACACGGGGCGCATTCGGGTCTGGGAGACTGCCACGCGCAAGACGGTCGCGGTCATCGAAGGACCGGTCGGATCACGAACTATCGCGTACAGCCCCGATGGCCGGTGGCTCGCCGCTGCAAGCCAGGAGTCCGGCGTGCGCGTATGGGATGCCGCGACGGCGCGGCTGCAGCTCGCGATCGATCAGGGAACGGGCTCGCTGGCGTGGCACGCAGGCTCCAAGGTGCTGGCCGTCGGCGCGAGCCCCGTGATGCTCGTCCGGATCGAGGACACGCAGGTCGCGTGGATCGACGCTGCGCGCGAGGCTGCGGGCGATCGAGCGCCGGTGTTCACGCGCGAGGGGCTCTTCGACGGCGACGTCGCGGGTTCTCTCGCCCCTCGATTCCGCGTCGGCAGCAGCGCAACGCACTGCGGAATGATCTCGCTCGCGCAGCTTCCTCCGAGCTACCGTCGCGAGGGTCTGCTCCAATCGCTGCTCGAGGGGAAGCCCATGGTGCCGCCCGACTTCGAGGTCTCCGTCCGGATTCGCTGAGCCCTCAGCAGCACGCGAAGACACCGGGCGGCAACATGGCCGGAGCCCGATGGCGTCGGCGGCCGGGATTGACACTGCGCAGCATGGACTCGAACATGCCTCGGATGAACGCAGGCAAGCCCGACGAGGGACACTGGCGAGGGAGTGGGGGCACGAGCCCGGCGGCAATCCGCTCCGGATCGCTCCGCACCACGTGCGCGTGGATCGTCGCGGGACTCGCTCTGTCGGTGCCCGCAATCGCCCAGGACGCCGGCGTGCATCCATCGGACGGCGGCGCGGACGTTGCGCGGATCGTTGAGGATCCGCGCACGGACCGGATCCGGGCGCTGCTCTACGGATCGCTCGACGTGCAGGTGGAACCGCGTGCGCTGTTCGACGTCGACATCGATGACGAGGAGGCGGTGCTGGTCGAGAGGGCACGGATCACCGCGATGCTCGACCTGGCACCAGATGCCGGCACAGGGCGGCCTGCGGACCGCCGCGCGCCAGTTCGCATTCCGGCGTCGTCGGCAAGCGCGAGTGCTCCGGCACCGAATGCCGCGGTGTGGCTCGCGAGGCTGGAGTTGGATCGGGCGCGACTGGCCTTCTATGAGCTGCCGCGGGAGCGTCGAGCGAAGCTGTTCGAGGCCCACGAGGCTCGACGCGTTGCAGCCCGTCCGGTGGAGTCCGAAACAGACCGTCAGGCTCGGGAGGCCGAAGAGGAGCGTCAGCGGTTGCTCCATGCGGCACGCGAGGCAAGGGCAGAAGCCGAGCGACTGGTGAACGAGGAGATGGCCCGCCTCGTGGGCGTCGAGAAGGCCGTCATCCTCTACCGGGAACGGCTGACTTCGCAGCAGGACGATCTCGCGGCGAGAGGCGAGTTGGTGCTGGGTTGGCAGCGCCGGGCACGAGACGCCAAGGATGCCGGGCCGCAGGAGGCCGATGCCACCTACGACGCGCTCCGCAAGACGCTGCGGGCATCGCGTACGGAGTTGTCGGAGGCGCTTGAAGTGCTGGAGGCTGGGCAATCGCAGGTCCCTGCTCTGGGGGCCGACCCGCTCGACGACGTGCCGTCCACGGTCGCAACGGACGCCGCTCGCAAGCGCAGGCTCGAGGCGGGAGCGATGATCCAGCAGGCAGCGGCCGAGGAGCAGGCGCTTCGCAAGCGCAGGGCGTCAGCCCTCCTCGAGGAGATCAACACCCTGAATCGCGAGCGGCTCGCGCTGTTGCCCCATCTGTCTTCGGCCAGACGCAGCGACCTGACCGGCTTCACCGCCGCCGGACTCGATCAGGCTCGCGCCGAGGCCCGTCACCTCAGCCTGATGTTCCGGCTCCACGGCAAGCAAACCCTGGAATGGCTCCGCGACGTCCGCGGCAACGCGCTGTCGGGAAGCTGGTTCGGCATGGCGGCGCTCAAGGCCGTGCCCTGGATCTTGCTCCTGCTGCTGACGGTCTGGACGATGCGGCGTGCTCCGAAGATGCTCGAGGGGCTGGCGGCCCGCGCGGCGGAAGCGGACCGCGAGTCGCCGCGCAGCTCGCCGGGCCTGTGGAGCAAGACGCTCGGCGTCCTGCGCGCCACACACCGCACCGTCGAATGGCTCCTGGTCCTCGCCGTTGCGGTGTGGATCATGACGCCGTCCACGCGCACCCTGTTCGAAGTCCAGATCGTGGTGGCGATCGCCGGCTGGTCGCTCGGTGCTGCCACGCTCGTCAACGCCATCAACGCCTTGGCGGATCACGCCAACACACGGCAATCGAAGTCCGGCACCCAGTCCGTCAGCGCCCTGCGCCTCCGCTCCCTGCGCCTGGTGGGACGCGTCGCCGTCGGCTTGGGGCTCCTGCTGGTGTTGACATCCCGAGCGGTGGGCGAGGGCACGATCCACAGTTGGGTGGCTTCGAGCTGCTGGATCGCCTCGATCATCGTGCTGCTCGTCCTCGTCGGATGGTGGCGCGAAACCATCTTCAACCGTCTGGATCGTTTGCGCCGGAAGACCGCGCTGCAGCGTTGGCTGCTCGAGCATCGCACTGGCTGGGTGAGCCTCCTGGCGGCCATGGTCGGCGCCGCCAACCTGGTGGCCGCTCGGGTCGCACGGGTGGGCAGAACGTGGCTCGGAGGGATCGAATACGCCCGAAGAGCGCACGCATGGCTGTTCAAGCGGGGCCTGGAGCGCCTCTCGGACGGCTCCACGCGAGACAAGTACAAGCCTGTGCGCCAGGCTGTCTCCGACGTCCTCGCTCCTGATCGTCTCGACAGCGAATGGCTCGCGTGTCCGGCGGACGAAGCGCGTTCCACCCTGCAGGGGTTGCTTCAGGCGGGCCGCGGAGGCGTGGTCGCCATCATCGGCGGAAGGGGGTTCGGCAAGACCTCCCTGCTCCAACAGCTCGGCAGCGTCGCCCGCGACGCTGCGTTCGTGAGCGCCCCGGGCATCGACGATCCCGAGGATCTTCGGAAGCTCCTTGAAGCCAGGCACTCGTGCGTGCTGTTGGACGACGCTCAGGGGCTCACGAGGCCGGGGATCGGCGGTCTCGCGCTGTTCGATCGCGTGCTGTTGCTCGCTCGTGAGAACAGTGACAAGACCCTCTGGGTCTTCGCCGTCGATGCCGTCGTCTGGCCTTTCCTCCGCCGCGCCCGCGATTCTCGACCGCTGTTCGATCGCATCTTCCGGCTTGCCCCGTGGTCCGAGGGGCAGATCGCCGACCTCATCCGGATCCGCGACAAGCTCGCAGGTATCGACCCGTCGTTCGAGGACCTGCTGGAGCGATTGCCCCCCGGAGCTGACGAGATCGATCGTCTCGAAGCTCTGGATGCGAAGCGGTCCGGCTACGTGCGAATGATCTGGGACTATGCGAGTGGGTGTCCGGCCATTGCCTTGGAGGTGTGGCGGTCGTCGCTCATGGAGGCGGAGGACGGGTCCATTCGTGTGCGGCCCATGGACGTGCCGAGCTCGAAGGTGATGGAGGGGCTGCCGGACGCTGCGCTGTTCATCCTGCGGGCGGTCATGCAGACTCCGGAAGCAACAGTCGGGGACATCGCGCGGATCACGCGGTTGACCGAGGATCAGGTGAGCAACGCGGTGCGCTTCGGGGAGGCCAACGGCTATCT
>JAKLDZ010000442.1 GCA_022703255.1 Myxococcota bacterium
TCCGTCGGCCCCAAGGCCGCCGGCTTCGCCGTCCTGCTGCGCTTCTTCGACGAAGGAGTCCACGCCACCACGCACCTGAACGGCCAGCTCACTCCGTGGGCCCTGCTCGCCGGCCTGCTCGCCATGGCGAGCATGATCGTCGGCAACTTCACCGCCCTCGGTCAGAACAACGTCAAGCGCATGCTCGCCTACTCGAGCATCGCCCACGCTGGCTACATGCTCCTCGGCTTCGGGGTCTTCGACGTCGTCGGCAAGCAGGCCATCCTCTTCTACATCGTCACCTACGCCCTGATGAACCTCGGCGCCTTCCTCGTCGTCGCCGCCGTCGCGGAGCGCCACGGAGACAACGAAGACATCACCCACTTCAACGGGCTGGGAGGACGCTCGCCGGTGCTCGCCGCCACCATGGCGATCTTCCTGTTCTCCCTGACCGGCCTGCCGCCTTTCGCCGGATTCGTCGGCAAGTTCTACATCTTTGCCGCACTCATCCAGGCAGGCGGAGACTGGAACTGGTTCCTCGCCGCCGTCGGCGTCGTCAACAGCGTCGTCTCCCTCTTCTATTACGCCCGCGTGATCCGGGCCATGTACCTCACGCCCGCCTCCTCCCCAGAGCCCTTCTCCACGCGCGAAAGCTGGACCACCACCACCATCGCCCTCGCCGTCCCCACCCTCGTGCTCGGTGTCTACTGGGGCCCCATCTACGACTTCATCACCGCCTCCCTCGCCCTGCCCCGCTGAACCCTCCAAGGGTATCGACAAACAGCCCGATTTCGTGACATGACGCGTCATGATGGATACCGCGTCGTGGCCAACCTTCCTCTCCGCTTGCGTCTGCTCCGAACAGGAGGCGATGCAGCACTTCGTGCGCAGCGGCATCACCGTGGCCTCCGGTTTCGGAACCTCGGAGCCTTCCCCGTTCTACCGGGGGCTGTGGGACTTCATCCGTCAGCAGGACATCACCGATCTGCAGATCCGCCAGGCGCTCTTCATGGGCGCCTACCCGATCTGCGTCGGAGACAGGCTCGCCTCGATGGCGGGACGCCCGCGCGAGCCGGGGCGATTCGACAAGCTCCCGGGCATCGCGGGGTCGGTCGCGAGGTCCGCAACGGGAACGTCACGAAAGCTGTCGGCGCTCAAGTCGCTGGTCGGGCACTACCGCGAGCTGCTGGAGCGACGCGTGACCTTCAACTGCGCGTTCATGGGGCCGGCCAACAACATCGTGATCCCCGACAACGCGCTCACGCGCGCGCTGTACCCGGACTTCGTGGGACGCAACGCCTCGCGGATGGGCGTGCTGAACATGCACTCGCTGCACTTCCCCGACGGGCTCCAAGGGCTGGCGTACAAGGTCGACGGCAAGCCGACGATGGAGACGTTCGTTGCGCCGATGACTCCGCCCGACGAGCGGGGTGAGATGAGCCACGGGGCGGCGAACGGCGCGAACGGCGAAATCATCGACACGATCGCGAGGCAGTGCGATGTCGATCTGCTGCTGTACCTGAACGCATCACACCCGTTCACGCGTGGGTATCGGGAGGCGCGCAACACGCTGCACGTCTCCGAGCTCGAAGCGCTTGCGAAGAAGGGCAGGCTGCGGGTCGTGGTCGACGACTCCCCGGTCCCGGCGTTGCCTCCCGGCTCGTTCGACGCGCCGTCGAAAGCGGAAGAGGCGATCGCGCAGAGCGTGGTGAACCACATCGAGATGAACCTGGGCTACACCGAGGGCCGTGCGCTGCAGGTGGGGATCGGCACCACGGGAGTGCTCGCGATCAAGGCGTTGCGCGCGTCGAAGTGGCGCGGCCGCTGCTACACCGAGATGCTGGAGCCCTTCACCCTCTCGATGTTCGAGAACGGCAACATCACCGGATCGCACTTCATCGAGGCCGACGGACGCCGCACGATGCTCGACGGCAAGCTGGTGTGCACGTTCTCGTTCGCCGAGAAGGGGTCGGACTTCTACCAGAAGCTCGACCGCAACGACGCGATCGTGATCGCCCCGGCGGCGCGCGTGGTGATCTCGGAGGCCTTCTACTCCGGAATGGGCGTCAACAACATCCTGGGAGTGGACTTCCACGGCAACGTCAACTCCGCGGCGCGCGACGCCAACCACTTCTCCGGGATCGGGGGCGCCGGGATGATCCACCGCGGTCTGACGCGTGGAGGCATCTCGTACCTGTGTCTCAAGTCCACCCACCGGACCCCTGAGGGGGAGCTGCGCTCGTCGATCTTCCCGTACCTGCCGAAGGGCACGCCGGTGAGCCACGCGGGACCGGACCTCACGGGAGGACGGGAGGGCGCGCGCGTGATGCTCGTGACCGAGCACGGGATCGCGCAGGTCTCGGGGCTGAGCCAGTGGGAGTTCATCAAGGCGCTGATCTCCGTCGCAGATCCAGCCTTCCGCCCCTGGCTCCGTCGTGAGGCCTGGAAGGAGTTCCGCGTCAGCGCGTGAACCGTCGGGCCCCTCGAACGACCCATCCGATTCGTGATTCGCTTGCGCCAGACTCCACAAGTTTCTCAGATTGACAATCCCCCCTGCCGCTGCGACCCTTTCGGGTCGCGCCGAGGCCGATCGCCGGCCACGGAAGGCTGTGAACGACCCGGTTGGAGGAACATGAACGGTATCGTGGTTTGGCGGACGGCGCAGCGCTTGGCCGCTGTTGTGGGCATGTTGTTCATGGCGAGCTGCTCGCTGGTCTACGACACGGATGAAGTTCAGTGCGACACCGACGCCGACTGCGTGTCCCGCGGCTTCGTGGGAGCCACGTGCTCGAGCAACGTGTGCCAGAAGGCCGCCGAGGTCGCATCGGAGTGGAGCTGCCTGGGCAAGGTGAAGTGGCCGTCGACGGGGGACGGTCCGTTCAAGCTGCGGGTCATGGTGATTGACGTCATGACGAGCAAGCCTCCGGAGGACCTGGAGGTGGTGCTGTGTCCGAAGCTCGACACCGAGTGCACGTCTCCGAGTCCGGCCAACGCGACGACGACTGCGGATGGCTATCTCGAGGTGACGGTGAGCGCGGGCTTCGACGGGTATCTGCAGATGACGGCGCCGACGATCACGCCGGCGCTGTTCTTCCCCGTCAAGCCGGTGTTCGAGGACACCGTCATTCCCGGCGTGTTGCCCGTGGTCTCGCCGCAAGGCTTCGCGCAGATCGCGACGGCGATCGGGACGACACTCGATCTGACACTGGGTCACACCTACGTGATGGCGTCGAACTGCGACAACACCCCGGCTCCGGGCGTGCGCCTGGAAGTGAGCGATCAGACGGCCACGACCAAGCGGTACTACATGATCAACAACGCCCCCGTGGGCAGCGCGACCTCGACGGATTCCGCGGGTAACGGAGGGTTCCTGAACCTCGAGCCCAAGTTCACGAAGATCACCGGCTTCGTCGCATCCACCGGCGCCATGATCGGTGAGGCGAGCTTCGTCGTCCGAGCTGGCGCCGTGACCTACCCGCGCATCCTCCCGACACAGTAGGTGGGAATCGAATGTCGACGACCAAGAGCTCCGCTCCCCCCGGACGCAAGCGAGGCGCGAAGGCCGCCCCTGCGCCGAGCCCCGTTCCGTGGATCGCCATCGTGGCCGTGGTTGCCATCGCGAGCGGAACCATGCTGTACATCGTTCGTCAGAAGCAGAACCCGGCACCCGTCCCTGCCGACTCCGCGTCCGTCGCTCCCCTCTCCTCCTCGAGCCCCGGTGCTCCCAAAGCCGACGGGTCCGTCGAGGTTGTGGTCATCGCCTCGCCCCCCGAGGCGGTCATCTCGCTCGACGGGACCCCGGTCGTCGGCAATCCGTTCCGCGCGCAGGTCGCACGCTCGAGCGCGATCCGCAAGGTGAGCGTGTCGGCCGCGGGCTACGAAACGCAAGAGAAGGCGGTCGTGTTCGACCAGGAGTCCACCACGGTCAGGGTCACCCTCTCCCACAGCGCTGAGGGCGCGACAGCGCCCAAGGTCGGAGGCGGGCCGCTCAAGACCACCACCACGCCGGACAAGCCGGGACAGCCCGCGGTCGGCGGCACCCCCACCGTGGGCGATCGTCTCAAGACCGATCGCGATCCCGGCAAGTCATCGCGAACCATCGACGACAAGGATCCCTACGCGCCATGAGAATCGTTCATCGCTCCCGTCCCGCCTTGATCGCGATCGCGCTGTGCTGTGCGGCTGCCCCGGCGGCTGCACAGGGCCAGGCTCCCGGCGCGCCCGGTCCGGACTCCGCTGACGGTGGCGCGCCCCAAGCGCCCGCCGACGATGCCGTGAACAAGGCGCGGGAGCACTTCAACCGCGGCGTGGAGCTCTTCAAGGAAGGAAACTTCCAGGCCGCGCTCATCGAGTTCCGTCGCGCCAACGAGGTCTCTCCCAACTACAGAATCCTGTTCAACCTCGGACAGACCTACTTCGAGCTGCAGGACTACGCGGGAGCGATGAAGTCCTTCGATGCCTATCTGCTGCAGGGTGGCGCCGAGATCCCCGCCGCCCGCCGGGCCGAGGTCGAGCAGGAGCTCGGCAAGCTGCGCTCGCGGGTCGCCCGCGCAACGATCACGACCAACGTGGCCGGCGCTGAAATCCTCGTCGACGACTCCGTCGTCGGAAAGTCTCCGCTCAGCGAGCCGCTCCTCCTCAGCGCGGGGAAGCGCAAGCTCGCGATCAGCACCGGTCGCGGAACGCCTACCGTCAAGTTCGTCGAGCTCGCGGGGGGCGACGCAGTCACCGTCGAGCTGCTGGTCGAGACGGCGGCAGCCGCTCCTGCTCCGGTTGCCGCACCGGTGCAGCCCACGCAGACCACTGCGACCCCGCGCGACACCGATCGCGGGATGGGCACCGGCTTCTGGGTCAGCCTCGTCGCCACCGGGGTCTTCGCTGCCGGCGCCACCGTGACTGGCATCCTCGCCTCGGGAGC
>JAKLDZ010000443.1 GCA_022703255.1 Myxococcota bacterium
ACGCGAAGGTCGCCAGCACCGGCACGAGCGTGACCGAGAACAGCAGCCCGCCGACCAGCGCGGCTACGACCGTGTGCGCCATCGGCGAGAACTGACGCCCCTCCACCCGTTGCAGCAGGAAGATCGGCAGGTAGGCCGCGATGATGATCAGCTGCGAAAACACCGTCGGACGCGCTACCTCGAGCACGGCCTTCTTCACCCGCGCGGACACCCCCTGCGGGGCGGGCGAGTCTTCGGAGCGCTGCGCCATCCCGCACGCGATCGACTCGATGACCACCACCGCGCCATCCACGATGATGCCGAAGTCCACCGCCCCCATCGACATCAGGTTCGCGGCCATCCCGCGCTGGTGCAGGTAGATGAAGGCCGTCAGCAGCGACAGCGGTATCAACGTCGCCACGATGAGCGCCGCTCGCAGATCGAGCAGGAACACGAACAGCACGCCGGTGACGAGCACCGCTCCCTCGGCGAGGTTTCGCCCGACCGTGGCGAGGGTCTTGGACACCAGCTCCGTGCGATCGTAGAAGGCCCACACGCGGACGCCCGCGGGCAGGGCTCCGCCATTGAGCTCGTCGATCTTCGCGCGCACCCGCCCGAGGACCTCGGTCGGGTTGCCGCCGCGTCGCATCAGCACGATCCCTTCGACGGCGTCCTGATCGGCACCGCGGGTGACGACGCCTTGTCGCGGAGTCCAGCCCTCGCGGACCGAAGCCACCTCGGACAGCAGGATCGGTGTTCCGCCGCGGGTGGCGACCGAGACCTTACCGATGTCCGCGGTGTCGGTGAAGAGGCCCTGGCTGCGAATGACGAGCTGTTCGGGACCGCGCTCCACGACTCCGCCCGAGGCGTTGACCGAAGCGCTCTCCAGGGCGCGTTCGATGTCGGCGAGCGTGAGCCCCTTGGCAGCGAGCGCGACCGGGTCGGGGTGCACCTGGATCTCGCGAACGAGGCCGCCGTAGCTCACGACGTCGGCCACGCCGTCCACGCGCAGCAGCTTGGGACGAACGACCCAGTCCTGGAGCGTGCGCAGCTCGAGCGGATCGCGGCTCTCGGAGGTGAGGGTGTAGCGGTAGATCTCGCCGATGGGAGTGGACAGGGAGCCGAGCTGGGGGCGCACCCCCGCGGGGAGGACGGCCTGCTGCAGGCGCTCGAGAGTCTGGGCGCGGGCGAAGACGGGATCGACACCGTCGCGGAAGGTGAGGGTGACGAACGAGAGGCCGAACAGGTTGATGCTGCGCACGCGGGCCAGCCCCGGAGTGCCATTGGTCACGCGCTCGATCGGGATCGAGACCTGTCGCTCCATCTCCTCGGCAGGTTGACCGTGGTGGAGCGAGATGATGTTGACCTGGGTGTCGGTTGGATCGGGGAAAGCTTCGACGGTGAGGTCGCTGAACGAGTACAGGCCCCAGATGGCGATGATGAGAGTCGCGGCGAGCACCGCGAGGCGGCTCTTCACGGCCGCGTCCACGATTCTGTCGAACACGGTTCATTCCTCGACGTTCAGCGCGTTGAGGAGCAGCAGGGCGCCACGCGTGACGACCTTCTCTCCCGGCTTCAATCCGGACAGCACCTCGATCTTCTCCCGCGTCTGCATCCCGGTGCGGACTGCCCTGCGCTGCAGCGTTCCCGCGTCGGTCTGCACGAACACCACGGACGCGTCGCCGTCCGTGACGACCGCCGAAGACGGGACGAGCAGGTGCTGCTGATCCGCGTCGTTGGTGAAGACGACATCGACATAGGAGTTGGGGCGCAGCATGCGATCGGGGTTCTGGGCGCGGAGCCTCACGGGCACCGTCTGCCGATCGGGATCGACCACCTCGGACACGGTCTCGATCGTCGCGTCGACCTTCGCCTTCGTCGCGGGAACCAGGAGCGTCGCGTGCTCGCCCGCGCTCAGATCCGCGGCGAATCGCTGCGGAACATCGGCCAGCACCAGCACCTCGTCCAGATCGGCCACCGTCGCGATCGGCTTGTCGGTCTCCGGACCGACCTGCTTGCCGGGCATGGCGTCGAGCTGCACCACCGTGCCCGACCGCGTCGCCAACACCCAGTACTCGGCGTCTCCGTTCTGCGCGACCATCAGCGAGCGCAGCTTGGAGTCCGCAGCCTGCACGGAGAATCGCGCGTCTTCGAGCTCGGACTTCGCGACCATCAGGTCGTGGTTCGAGGCGGCGCGTGACTCGACGAGCTGGCTCAGGCGATCGACGATGGCCTGTCGGGTGCGCACGGCGAGCTGAGCGCCGCGCAGCTCGCGGTGCATGGCGGCGAGATCGGGGGTGCGCACCTCGACGAGCTTGTCGCCCTTGTGCACGCGGGCGCCGATGCGAACCTTGAGCTCGACGACGCGGCCGCTGAGCGGTGCGAAGGAGGGGGCGGTCATGGACTCGACGGTGCTGACGCGGGCCGGCACGGGCGGGTGAGGGAGTGCGGCTCCGATGGCGGCAGGCTCGGTCTCCACGAGGGTGGGCAGGGCTGCTCCGGGACGGAGCTGGAGGGTGTCGTTGTCGACGTCGAAGGGGGAGGCTGCGTGTTCGGGGAGCAGACGTGGGCGCGTGGACCAGGACCAGACCGCGCTGGCGAACACCAACCCGCACACCGCTCCCAGGGTGAAGCCCTTCCAGCGTCGTCGCGCAGGTGGCGCCTGGGGCGCCGGACATGCCGAGAGCTCCTGCAGTGCCTGCTGCGTGGTCACTTCGCAGCCTCCCGTGGGCCGACCGAATCCTGCGCCCCGGGAAGCTGGAGCATCAGCTCCAGCGCCGCACCGAACGCAGCTTCGAGGCTGTCGCTCTCGTCCATCATCAAGTCGTTCACCGTCCTGCGGGCCTGAATCACGTCGTGCAACGGGACCAGACGATTGGTGGCCGCGGTCTCGAGATCGCGCAGCACCCCGCGCGCCCGAGGCAGCATCTGCGTCTCGATCGCACGACCGCGGCTGCGCTGGATCTCGAGGGTTCGACGCAGCGCGGGGATGCGCGCACGGGCCGCGTCGATCTGAAGCTGCCGCTGCGACGACAACCTCGCTGCCTTCGACACCGCCGCCTGCTGCATCGCCTGGCCGCGATCGAAGATCGGCAGGGGGACGGCGACGGCGACGTTGAGCGAGTTCTGCTGATTGCCTGAGACGACGAAGCGGTCGTGGAGGTAGCCGACCCTCACGGTCGGGTCGGGGACCGCCATCGCCCGTGCGAGCCGTTGCTCTGCACTCGCGGCCCGTCGAAGCTCGTCGAGCGCGCGGATGTCCGAGCGTTGCTCCACAGCGATCTGCGTGATCGCCTCGGCCCGATCGACCCAACGGATGAGAAAGGCCCGGGCCTGGTTTCGGTCCGTGAATCCGACGCAGGGACTCCCGAGGATCGAGGAGCACGAGGACAGGGCCTCGGAGGCCGCCGCCTCGTTGCGAAGCACCACCTGGTCCACGCGCTGGGCTTCGATCTCGAGGCGATCGACGTCGAGGGGTGTGCCGAAGCTCGACGCGAGTCGCGCCCGTGCGAGCTCCACGGAGCGCTTCGCGTCGTCGAGCAGGGCGCGTGCGCCGTCGGCTCGCAAGGTCGCTAGCGCAAGATCGCCCAGGCGTCCGACCAGCTCGACCGTGGCTCGGCGAATCAAGGTCTCGCGTGTGGCCTGCGCAGCGCCCTCGAGCGCTGTTGCCCGCTCCTGGCGCGGACCGCGTTTTCCGATGAGGAAGCGGTAGCTGAGTCCGACGCCGTAGTTGGGGACGTTGGCGTAGGGCGACGCGAGATCGCGGGGGTTGGTTTGTCCGACCGGGATGGTTCCGACGGCGAAGTCGGCCGTGGGGTTCTCGAGCAGGCGGCTCTGGCGGACCTCGGCGGAGGCGAGGTCAACCTCGAGAGAGGCCTGTTGGAGAGCGGGGAGGCGCTGGGCGACCAGGGTGGAGAGTTGGGCGAGATCCTGGTCAGGGGAGGGACGGAAGACGACGCCGCCCACGGGGGTGAGCGGTTCGGCGCGAGCCGGACCGGCGAGGCAGCAACCCACCAGCATCGTAGCGAGGAAACGGGCAGACTTCACGCGGCGGCAAGCTAGCTTGCGGGATGCTGCCCCGCATGAAGTCGGGATTAATTGTTCTTCATCGCGCGTCGTCGCCTTCCCAATTCCTCCGTGGTATCGAGCGGCCATGGCAGGCGATATCGGCGAGATGGATTGGGAGGCCTTTGCGGCGCACCTTCGGGCCAACGGCGAGGAGGCGGCGCTGGATCACTATCCCGAATACTGGGAGTGGCTGAAGAAGAACAAGCCCGAGGAGCATGCCGCGAGCGCAGCGATCGGGGAGCCGCGCGGAAGGATCGTGCGGGAGTACGAGAGCGACGGCGTGCGGGTGATCGAGCGCGAGGTGGTGGTCGTGCGATGCGTGCAGTGCCGTGCGTTGACGCCCGAAGGCGAGACGAAGTGCGGCGGATGCGGAGCGGAGCTCTAGGCGGGCGAGGGGCTCGCGGCTAGCGGGCCTTGGCGAGGGCCTGGTCGATGTCGGCGAGGATGTCGTCGGGATGCTCGCCGCCGACGCAGAGGCGGACCATGTTGGGGGGGATGCGAGCGAGCTTACGACCGGCTTCGCCCTGCTGCTGGTGGGTGGAGATGGCGGGGATGGTGGCGACGCTCTTGATGCGGCCGAGGTCGGTAGCGCGCCAGATTCTCTGGAGGTTGTCGAAGAACTTGCGGGTTTTTTCTGCGCCGCCCTTGACGCAGAAGGACATCAGGTGGCCGTAGCGGTTGACGGGTTTGCCGTAGAGGGGATCGTGCTCGGCGTCGACGAGCCACATGTACTTGGAGGCGAGGGAGTGCAGGGGGTGGTCGGGGAGGCCGAGGTATTCGACGCTCTCGATCATGGGGTTGTTTTGCAGGTGTTTGGCGACGATCTCGGTGCTGCG
>JAKLDZ010000444.1 GCA_022703255.1 Myxococcota bacterium
AGGGGGACCAGGGAGGTTCGAGGAGCCAGCCGTCCTGCTCGGGGGCACAGGGAGGCGGGGGGAGGCCATCGAGGTCGCCGGTGCCGACGCGAACGGGTTCGGCGAGGCGGCCGGAGGCGGGGTCGATGGGGAGGACGAGCCAGTCGGCGGACGCGCGGCCGGGGGCCGGGCTGGTGGCGAAGATGCCGATCTGAGGGGAGCGAGCGCGGCGCACGAGGGCGACGGCGTCTCCGTAGTTGGCCTGCTCGCGGTGCAGGGACCGGATGCGCTGGGCCTGTCCCGAAAGGGATACCGACCACAGCTCGGAGACCTGGCCGATGTTGGGAGTGAGGAGCAGCCAGCCGTCCTCGGTGCGCACGGCGGAGGCGATGTTGGGGAGTCCTGCGGGATCGGAGGTGAACAGGGCGACGGGGGGTTCGCGCGGGGCGATGGAGAAGTAGCGGCACTGGCGAGAGCCGAGGCACCAGCCGAGGATTCCGGCGCGGGTTTCGGTGTCGAACAGGACGATATCGGAGCGGATGTTGAGGACGGAGGCGGCGGAGGTGAGGTCGGACCAGGGGGACGGTGCGGTGGCGGTGGAGCGGGGATGGCCGACGGGGTCGAAGGGGTCGTCGAAGCGGATCTGCCAGCGACCGGAGCGGGTCCAATCGGAGCTTTTGGGGCCCCAGACGTAGACGCGGTATCCGGGGCGGGGGTCGCCGAAGTCGCGGCTGCTGGCGGAGAGGCCCTCTTCGTTGGGGGAGAGGGTGGGTGCCGGAGCGGGGCCGAAGGGGAGCCATCGCTGCCAGGCGTTGTAGGCGGCGTGCGCGTACGGGTAGGGGTAGGGCGACATCCCTGGGCCGTGTCGGATTGCGCCGTAGGCCGTGGGGGTCGGGACGGGAGGGGGTTTGGACGCCGGCGCGGGCGGAGGCGAGGAGCGTCCGGTGGGATCGCAGTCGAAGAACGACGTGGTCGCACCGATCTGCGCGAGGGTTTTGGACGGTGGGCGTTTGGGGGACTCGAGGTCGTGGGCCAGCCTCTGCTCGCCCCAGCCGACGCGCATCCAGCCGCCGATGAGGCAGCCGATGGCGCTGCAGGAGCGTTGGTCGGGCGAGGTGGGGAGAAGGGTCTGGGGCAGATCGATCTCGTTCCAGGTGGCGCCACCGTCGGTGGTCTCGAGGCCGTGTCCGAGCCTGCGCCAGACGAGGCCAAAGCGGCCGGAGACGATGACGGACGTGGAGTCGGAGCCGGACTTGTGCACGGGACCGGCGGTGACGCGGCCCAGCAGGGAGATGCGCAAGCCGACCACGGGACCGCCGGCTTCGACCCACGCGCCGAGGACGCCGGGTTCGAGCTCCTGCACGCCGTGCAGCCAGGTACCGCGTCGCACGAGATCGGAGACGCTGCGCGGCAGCGCTCGCAGATCGAGGACATACGCCGAGGACTTCTGCCCGTCGAGCAGCACGAGGCGCCCTTCGGCGCCGGGGCGCGGGGCGACGACGACGGCGACGCGTCCATCGGAGAGGGGGACGACGCGCTCGGCGCCGACATCGCCTTGGAAGCGCAGCTCCCTGGTGCGACCGGTCGGGGAGCGGACGCAGTACTGGGAGGAGGCGTCGTGGGCGGGGAGGCCGGGGCACGGGGCGCGGGCGACGAAGGCGCCATTTCCAGCGGGGAAGACGGCGCGAGGGTGATCCCAGTGCATGACGCGGGAGAGGCGTGCGGGGGGATCCCAACGGAAGACGGTGGTAGCGCCGTGGGACTCGCCGCAGACGAAGCCGACGCCCTGCTCGAGGGGGAAGGCATTGCAGGAGCTATACGAATCGGGATAGACGTTGCGGTGCAGCTCGACGATGGAACCAGCGGACAGATCGACGACGGCGAGGTGACCGGCGTGGGCGACGAGGGCGCGCGAGGAGGAGATCGGGTAGCCGCGTTCGAGGGCGACGCGCAGGGGGCGTGGGCCGAGGGGGTGCTCGCCGAGGGGGCGATAAGGTTTGGCGGGAACGGCGGGCGTGTAGGGAACGGCGGGGTCCCGATAGCCTGGGTAGTAGGGAGCAGGCGGGCGGTACCCTGGGGGCGCGTAGGGGGGGGTTGCGAAGGGAGACGTCGGATACGGCGCAGCCGCAGACGGAGGACGGGATGTGTCGGTCGAAAGCTTCGCGGGCACCGCGGAGGTCAGCACGCCATCGGGTGACAGCAGCAACGTTCCATTGCGAGTCGCGATGCGGATGTCGTCGCCCGCGGAATCGAGGCGGAGCACCGGCGAGCCGACGTCGAGCGGAGTCCACGACGCCCCTGCGTCGAAGGTGGCGAGGGGACCGCGCAGATCGGTGACGACGACCGCGCGCCAACCGTCGGCGAAGTGAGCGGAGCCGATACGCAGGGGAAGCGGGAGGCTGCCCGAGTCGGTGTAGGTTCCGGTATCGGGGTCGATGCCGTAGATCGCACCGATGCGACCGTGGCGGAGGTAGACGCGATCGAATCCGGCGAGGATCTCGTGCACTCCCTGCGAGGTGGACAGGAGCGGCTCGAGGGGGGCGAGCCAGGTGGGGGCGCGCCAGACCTGGGCGGAGCTCTCGGAGCTTGCGACGAAGAGGAAGCCTCCTCCGAGGCGCGAAGGGAGTTCGAGGGAGAGCATTCGCGCGACGCTGCCGGGCAGCAGGGAGGGCGCGCGTTCGATGGCGCCGTCGGGGCGCTCGAGGATGCGCATCTGCGCGAGCACCACGCGTCGGCTCCCGTCGGGTTCGAGGCCGGCGGTCTCGGCGTTGGACGGGACGTCGGGCAGCAGGATCGAGGGCGAGACGAAGGTGATTCTGGGGGGCTGCGCGGCAGGGTGCGCGGGGGCCGCGGGTTGCGAGGAGGCAGGGGCGGCAAGCCGGCCCGAGCAACCGGAGCAGAGCGCGAGCAGCGCGCAGGAAGCCAGCGTGGGGAGCCAGCGCATGGTGTCGACGATGCTACCGCGAGTTCGGCGTGTGCGTCGCGGAACGTGGAGGGGGAAGGGAGAAAGCGGCCAAGGCCCGCAGGGGGCGCACGGCGCTGCGTTGCGCGAGCACCCGTGCGGACACCCGTCTCACTTGATGAACATGAACCTGTGGAGGTCGTCTTTGAAGCCCTTGGCGCTCCAGATGCGATACACGATTCGGGCGTCGCAGCTTTCGCGCGGGACCGCGCCGTAGGTTCGGGAGTCGAGGGGGTACGAGCGGTTGTCGCTCACGAGCCAGAACTTGCCTTGCGGCACGGTCTTCTCGACCTTGGAGGGAGAGTCGTTGCCATGGCGCTGGCCGCGCATGTGGGTGGTGCCGGAGAGGTCCTCGATGTCGCAGGCGATCTCGATTGGCGAGCCGCTGGTGGGCTCCTCGATGGTGACCGTGCGCTCGGGGCAGGAGGACTCGTTGGTGGAGCGGCGGTCGTTGACGTAGATGGTGCGGCCATCGACGACGACGCTGTCGCCCGGTTCACCGGCGACGCGACCGATGACGAACCTGCGGGGTTCCTCGGGGTCTTTGCAGCGGGCGAGGTCACCGAAGGCGGGCTCGCGGGAGTGGAGGATGAGCACGAGATCGCCGGGGGCGAGCGTGGGAGCGATGGAGGCGGCGAGGATCTTGTCGTCGGAGGGAACGACCCAGGTCTTGAAGAAGAAGTACCGCAGGACGCCGAGGACGATGCCGAGGATCGCGGCGGACCAGCCGAGGAAGCGGAGGTATTTTCTCACGCGGGGATTGTAGCGCAGGAGGGGGGAAGGGGGCGAAAGGGAGGCGAAGGTCGGGGGAGGAGGAGGGCGGGGCTTTCGTGCGGGGGAGAGAGACAGGATGCCCGGGGCAGGCGGCAGCGGGGGTCAATCCAGGGCAGCGGGGTCGAGGACAGCGACGAGGTTGCGGGAAACCCGGCCATAGGCGAGGAGCGTGGCATCGGGGTCGCGGCGGTAGTCTTCGACGCCGCCCGCCACGAGGGCGGAAGCGAACTCGCGGTGACGGAGGGCGGAGGCGACGAGCCAAGGGGAGCAGGGGAGGCGGGAGCAGGCGGCGAGGGTACGGTCTTCCTGGTCGAGGGCCTGGGAGGCGTTGCCCTCGTGCAGGAGGGCGACGGCCCAGACGTGGGAGACGGACGGGTCGGAGCGAACGGGTTCGGGAGCGCGAGCGAGGGCGGCGATGGCCATGCCCGGTGCGCCGCGGTCGAGGTAGTGTTGAGCGAGGGAGGCGAGGGCGGGAGCGTCGTGGGGTTGGCGGGCGACCTGGGCCTCGAGGGTCGAGACTTCGGGGCCGAACTTCTGGTGGCCGACGAGGGGGGCTTCGCGGTGGGCGCCGGAGAGCATGCAGAGGCCGAGGATACCGGAGAGGACAACAGCGCCGGAGACGAGGTAGTGGGTCATGGCTGGCTCCCTGTGGGGAGGAGGACAGCGGGTGGGGGCGGGGGGTTCCCGGGATTTTGTCGAGGGGGCCGGGGTGGGGGGTGACAGGGCGGTGGTGCGCGGTACATTGCACGCCCCGAACAAGGAGAATTCCCGTGGCCCGAAAGTTCATCGAGGAGTTGAAGCGGACGCACTACTGCGCGGCGCTGCGCGGCAGCCACATTGGACAAGAGGTGGTGCTTTTCGGCTGGGTGGGGAGCCGCCGGGATCACGGGGGGTGCGTGTTCGTGGACCTGCGGGACCGCGAAGGGATCGCCCAGGTGGTTTTCGATCCGTCGTTCGTGCCGCCCGCGACAATCGAGTCGTCGCCGGAGCAGGTGCAGGCGGCCCATGCGCTCGCCGAGCAGGTGCGCCCGGAGTGGGTGATCGCGATCCGCGGCGTGGTCGTATCGCGCGGAACGAACGTGAACCCGAAGATCCCGACGGCCTTCGTGTTGTCCTCGTTCCGCTCCATCAACTGGAACCCGACCTCGTAGTCGAGCAGCGA
>JAKLDZ010000445.1 GCA_022703255.1 Myxococcota bacterium
CCTCTGGAGCGATTCATGACCGCAGCCGTAACCGTCGATACCTCCCAACTGCACGCGCTCGCCGCCCGACATGGGCTCAAGCTTCATGGCCCACTGACCGTGAATGAGCTTGGGCTCGACTATCGGGTCGTGATTGCCACCGTCGACGATGGACGTCGGTGGGTGCTGCGCATCCCGCGCCGGGCCGAGGTGAGCGCGAAGGTCGAGCCAGAGGCGCGGGTGCTGGCGATGCTCAAAAAGCGCTTGCCGTTCGCGGTGCCGGACTGGCGCGTGGCCAACGCCGAGCTCGTTGCCTATCCCATGCTCGAGGACTCGACTGCGATCGTCCTCCAACCTGGCTCGTCCACGCCCGACTGGGTCGTGCCGCAGGACTCGGAGGCCTTCGCGGAGAGCTTCGCGACGGCGCTCGCCGCCCTGCACGCCGTCCCCGTCTCCGCCGCCGTAGATGCGGGGATGCTCATCCGCACGCCGCCGCAGGCCCGTCAGAAGGTGGCCGACGACGTTGAGCGCGTCCGACGCGAGTTCGTGGTGAACGACAAGCGCCTCCACCGATGGCAGCGCTGGCTCGACGACGATTCGTCGTGGCCAGACTTCTGCGTGGTCGTGCATGGCGATCTCTACGTGGGCCATGTGCTCGTCGACAACACGGAGCGCGTCAGCGGGATGATCGACTGGAGCGAGGCCCGCGTGGATGACCCTGCCATCGACATGGCCTCGCACCTCATGGTCTTTGGCGAGGCGGGGCTCGCGAAGCTCCTCCTCACGTACGAAGCGGCTGGAGGCCGGGTGTGGCCGCGGATCGCCCACCACATCGCGGAGCGCCTTGCGCTCGGGTCGGTCACCTACGCGCTCTTCGCCCTCGAATCGGGTAACGAAGAGCACCTCGCTGCGGCGAAGGCGCAGCTCGCCGCAGAGGAATGAGCGAACGTCGGCATGGCCCGCTCGCGACCCTGCTCGCGGCGATCTTTCTCTTCCGGATCGGCAACGCGGTGGCGACCCTAGCGCTTCCATGGTTCGTCCTGTCTCAGACAAAGAGCGCGGCCTGGGCGGGCGCCACGGCCGCGAGCAGCGTCATCGCGACCATTGCTGGCGCGTGGGTTGGCGGTGGCCTCGTCGATCGGTTCGGGCGCGCGCCTGTCGCATTGATCTCGGGTGTGGTGGGTGGCGTGGCCACGGCGAGCATCCCGCTGCTCGATGCCGTTGGCGCCCTCTCGAGCACTGGGCTGATTGTTTGCGTGGTGCTTGGTGCCGCGTTCGACGCACCCGGGATGGCTGCGCAGGACAGTGCGCTGCCCAAGCTCGGCGACGTCGCTGGGCTCTCCGTCGAGCGCGTCTCGTCACTGAAGGCGGTGATCGGGAACGTCGCTATCCTAGGTGGCCCGGCCCTTGGGGGAGCAGCAATCGGCCTGCTTGGCGCTGCGCCAACGCTCGGGTTGACGGCGTTCTGCTCCGCCCTTGCAGGTCTACTCGGCGCGTGGGTGCTTCCCGCGCGTGCCGCACGGACGATGGCGACGGCGGCGACTCTCTCCATACGCGCCGGCGTCGCTTTCCTCTGGCGCGAACCCCTGCTGCGTCCTCTGTTTGGCCTCGTGATGATCTTCGTGGGCGTCGTCGGCGCCAACGGCAGCGTCATCATGCCTGCGCTGTTTGTGGATGCAGGACGCCCAGTAGCAGAGCTCGGGCTGTTCTCATCCATGATGGGGGCCGGTGGGATCCTGGGCGTCGTTGTTCATGCGTCGGTGGGCACCCGGATGCCGGCGCAAAGCTGGCTGGCAGTCGCATTCTGTGGCTCCGCGACGGGCTCGCTTCTGCTTTCCCAGTTGCCACACGTGTCGGTGCTGATGATGTCGGGCGCGCTCGTGGGACTGCTGACCGGCCCAGTGTCCCCCATCCTGAACGCTGCCATCTACAACCGCACGCCGTCCGAACTTCTCGGCCGGGTACTCGGTACGGTCTCGGCGGTGATGCTGTCGGCCGCGCCCATGGTCATGCTCGCAGCCGGCGCGTTTGTCGACCATGCCGGTCCGCTCGCAGGTCTCGTTGTATCGGCCATGTCTGCAGGGCTCGTGGCTCTACTCTCGCTCCGTCTTCCGTTTGCTCCGAAGGCGACCGCAGCCACAGCCGCCGCTCCCGTCCGTGCTCACGGTGAACGCTAATGCCCCGCCCCAAGCTCAAGTCCGATGACGAGGTACTCGAGGCCGCCACCGCTGTGCTCAAGCGTTGCGGCCCCATCGACTTCACGCTCAGCGGAGTGGCGAAGGAGGCGGGGCTCTCTCGCGCAACGTTGATCCAGCGCTTCACCAACCGCGACACGCTGCTTGTCAGGATGATGGAGCGCGGCGTCGCACAGGTGCGGCGTTACCTCGACGCGATGCCGCTGGGCGCAGGGCCGCAAGGGCTCTGGGAGTTCTTGCAGGCGCTCGTTCGGAGCATGAATGCCCGCAACGACTTCTCGGT
This sequence comes from Myxococcota bacterium, assembly GCA_022703255.1. Taxonomy (GTDB): domain Bacteria; phylum Myxococcota_A; class Polyangia; order Polyangiales; family Polyangiaceae; genus JACRCQ01. The sequence goes on from JAKLDZ010000445.1 coordinate 2,458, forward strand.
GAACTATCTCATCTCTTGGTATGAGCTCCAGGTGCCAGAGCTACGCACGCTCGCGATCCAGCGGAACCGCGCTGTGGTGGAGGGGATCCGCAAGCGATTGCCCCCAGGCGCGGTCGCGGAAGCGGAGCTGCTCCTGCACTCGGTCATCGCGGGCGCAACGACGCAATGGGCGGTCGATCCGAACGGCGAGCTAGCTGATTACGTGCTGGCTCAGATCGCTGCCACCCTACGCTTGATGTTTCCCGAGCAAGACGATTTCCAAATTCTCCAGGCACAAGCGTAGACGGGGGGGGGCAGAGTCGTGTCCCCTACAGCAAGCGACGAACACGACCGTCGTCGCCTAACAACCTGACGGCCTGTCCCTGGCCGCCGGTCCGCCCGGCTTTGCCTCCCTGAGAGCCACGTGGGCGCTCCGAGGCAAGGACATGGCCGATCGCGTCGACTTCTACTTCCGCCAGCGCGTCACCGAGGCCGAGCTCGACCTCGCGTTCGCGTTGCTCGAGAAGGCGGACCGGGACCTCGCCGCCGACCTGAACATCTACGGCATTGTCTCGGGTGCCGTCCCGGCGCCGCACTCGCCGGTGCCTGACCTGACCGTGGACCTCACCGCGCCCGGGCGGGCGTACGACAACCTCGGCCAGCGCATGTTCTTCGGCACGGGCCAGACCGTGGACTGCGCCGTCGACCTCGTGGGCATCCCGACCGATGTCGCTACAGTCGGCAACGAGCGGTGGCTCGGCATCTTCCTCCGTTTCAAGCGCCAGCTCTCCGACCCGCGCACGGACGGCAACTCCCAGCAGGTGTTCTTCCGGCGCGACGAGTCGTTCGAGCTCGTGGTGCGGCAGGCACCCGAGGGGGCCATCGGCGTCGCGCCGAAGCCCGCGCTGCAGGCCGACGAGCTCCTCCTCTGCGACGTCCGTCGTCGCCCCGGGCAAACGCAGATCCTCGTCGCGGACCTCGACACCTCGCGCCGGCAGGCGTTCGTCTTCGCGCAGGGCACTTCGGTGGCCGTGACCACCGGGACGTGGAGCATTCTCCAGCCGCTCGCCGCGACGGTGCAGGCAGCGTTCGACGAGGCCGACGCCGAGCTGCGCGACCACTTCACGGCGGTCGCGCGGCGCCATGCGGCGACCGCGATCGACTACGCGCCACACGGGTTCGTGGGCGCGGGCAACGTGCAGGCCGCCGTAGACGAGTTGATCGACGACCTCGCTACCGGAGCGGTGGGCAGCTCCGGTGCCTCGCGCGTCGGCGTGGATGCGGCGGCGGGCGCTCCCAACGCGCTCCCTGCGGGCTCCGTGAAGAGCCAGCTTGCGCAGCTCCTCGGGTTCCTGAACACGCACGTGAGCGCCCCGACCGGTGCGCACAACGCTGCGGCCATCGCGGCGACGCCTCACAACATCGCCGGCACGAACGTCCAGTCGCAGCTCCAGGAGATCGTGACGGACCTCGTAGCGACCGGGGCAGCGTCGCCGGGCGCGGGGCTCGTCGGCGTCGATGCGATCGCGGGCGCGCCCACGGCGATCGCGGCCGGCACGCTGCGCGCGGCCCTCGTGACGCTGCTCGGCGGACTCAACAGCCATGTGAACCAGGCGAGCGGCGCACACGCCGCGAGCGCGGTCTCGGTCGCTGACGCGGGCGCGAACCTGAACGCCACGAACGTCGAAGCGGCGCTCGCGGAGATCCTCGACGCCTTCGAGGACGACCACTTCAAGGGCAACGAGGCGAACGCCGGCCAGCACCGCACCATCCACATCCCATCGCTCGGCGGGACGAAGGCCCTCATCCTCGACGCGAACGCGTCCGGCACTGCCTCGACGCGCCTTCGCATCTACTCGGACACCGGCTCCATCTGGTTCACGCTGAACGCCTCGTGGGATGGGACCCAGTGGGTGCGTGACGCGTCCGGGACCTTCTGCGGGGCGTTTCGCTTCGCCCGCAACGAGATCGAGTTCCTCCACGAGGACTCATTCGCTGCGACCTTCACCACCTGGACGCGCACCTGGCGCCTGCCGATGAGCAGCACCGTCAACTCCGCGTTCGAGCTGACCGGGACGGTGCGCGAGGTCGGGCGCATCGGGATGGAGTGGACCAACAGCTTCAACGGGACGCGCACGGTCGCAGGCGGTGGCGGCGTCACCTTCCGCAACCGATTCCCGGCGGCGCCGTCGTCGATCACGCTCAGCGTCAACAGCGCGAGCGGCGGCTTCGCGGGCACGCCGAGCACCGGCTACGCCGACCGCGATGGCTTCGGCTTCTTCTCGTACCAGTCGCTCGCTGGAGCGGCGACCGCGTACTGGTTCGGCTCGTACACCGCGATCGCGTGATCTTTGCCAACAATGTTGCCGCTGGCCTGATCGGGCTGACGCCCGAGCAGCTGGTCGGGCGTCCGGTAACCGACCTGGTGCGGCCCGCCT
>JAKLDZ010000446.1 GCA_022703255.1 Myxococcota bacterium
TGATCGCGACGCAGGTGCGGATCATGCTCATCCTGCTCGTGATCAACGAGCTGCAGGGCTTCGGCAACATCCTGGTGATTCTCGGGGACAGCGGCGGGCCGCAGGGGTAGATCGGTCCCGTGAATACTCATACCGAGACGCTTCGCCGAACACCCCTGTACGCCGAGCACGTCAAGCTCGGTGGACGCATCGTGCCCTTTGCCGGCTACGAAATGCCGGTGCAGTACAAGGGCATCACCGACGAGCACGTCGCGGTCCGCACCCGTGCGGGCATGTTCGACGTGAGTCACATGGGCGAGCTGCTGCTCACCGGAGAGCACGCGGGCGCCGTGGTCGACTACCTGATCACGTCCGACGCGAGCAAGCTCGGTGACGGCCAGGCGATGTACACCTGCGGGTGCAACGAGCGCGGCACGATCCTCGACGATCTGCTCGTGTACCGCTACACGGCGACGCGCTGGATGGTGGTGTGCAACGCCTCGAATCACGCGAAGATGTCGGAGCACTTCCGCAAGGCGTGCGAAGGACACTGCGAGTTCCGCGACGAGACGTTCGACACGGCGCTGCTGGCTCTGCAGGGACCGAAGGCGATGGACATCCTCGCGAAGCTCGGCGGCGACGGTCCCGACATCGCGAAGCTCCCTTCGTTCGGGCTGCGTGGGGCGGTGCTCGCGGGCGCCACGACCACCGTGGCGCGCACGGGGTACACGGGTGAGGACGGCGTGGAGATCTTCATGCCGAACGCGGATGCGGTAAAGGTGTGGGGTGCGATCATGGAGGCTGGGAAGGCCTTCGGGATCGAGCCTGCGGGGCTCGGCTGTCGCGACACGTTGCGTCTGGAAGCGCGCCTGTCGCTGTACGGCAACGACATCGACGAGACGACCAACCCGCTCGAAGCGGGCCTGGGCTGGATCGTGAAGCTCGACAAGGCGTCGGACTTCCTCGGCAAGGCAGCGCTCCAGAAGATCAAGGAGCAGGGCCTTCCCAGGAAGATCGTCGGCTTCGAGATGACCGGGAGAGGGATCGCGCGCCACGGCTATCCGTTGCTCGACATGCAGGGCAAGCCCGTGGGCGTGTGCACCAGCGGCTCCCCCTCCCCCACCCTCGGCAAGAGCATCGGCCTCGGCTTCCTGCCGGCCGACATGACGAAGATTGGAACCACCTTCAAGGTCGACTGCCGCGGCAAGGCGGTCGATGCCGTCGTCGTGAAGGTCCCGTTCTACAAGAGAGCTTCCTAACCAAGGATTCATTGCGGCCTGCACCGCCGCCAGGAGATGCCATGAGCCACGATTTCCCGACCGATCGCCGATACACCAAGGACCACGAGTGGGCGCGCAAGGACGGCAAGGAAATCCTCGTCGGCGTGAGCGGCTTCGCCGTGGAGCAGCTCGGCGACATCACCCTCGTCAACCTCGACGTCAAGGTCGGCGACACGGTCACCGAGGGCAAGAGCTTCGGCACCATCGAGTCGGTCAAGACGCTCAGCGATCTGTTCGCCCCCATCTCGGGCAAGATCACCCGCGTCAACGCCGACCTCGACCAGCAGCCCGAGCTCGTCAACGAGGACTGCTACGGCAAGGCCTGGATGATCGCCATCGAGCCCGCGAACCCCGCCGAATTCGAGAAGCTCCTCTCGCACGACGCCTACGTCACCCACGTCGAGGCGTCGGCTCACTGAGCCGCCGCTCCGCGCCGTTCAACTCCGGCCACCCCGAGGTCCCCTGATGCGATACCTGCCGCATACTCCCCAAGAGATCGAGCAGATGCTGCGCACCATCGGCGTGCAGAACGTCGATCAGCTCTTCGAACCCATCCCCGTCGAGGCGCGCCTCGGCCGTCCCCTCGCCATGGATCCCGCCCTGAGCGAGCCGGCCCTCATGCGCCACATGACCGACCTGGCCAACAGGAACGCAGGCGCTGCCATGCTCTCGTTCCTCGGTGCTGGCGCCTACGACCACCACATCCCTCCAGCCGTCGATCAGCTCCTGCTCCGCAGCGAGTTCTACACCGCCTACACCCCCTACCAGCCCGAAGTCGCCCAAGGCACCCTCCAGGCCATCTTCGAGTTCCAGACCATCGTCAGCGAGCTGCTCGGTATGCCCGTCGCCAACGCGTCGATGTACGACGTCGCCAGCGCCGCCGCAGAAGCCGCTCTCATGGCGAAGCGCATCACCAAACGCCACCACGTCATCGTCTGCAACGGCGTCCACCCCGACGCCATCCGCACGATCGAGACCTACATCTCGGGCACCGACGACGCGGGCGACTCGATCATCCGCACCGACGTAGGCGCCGACGGCATGACGTGCGTGCAGTCCATCGGTGACAAGGTCTGCGACCAGACCGCCGCTGTCATCGTCGGCTATCCCAACTTCTTCGGTTGTGTCGCCGACATCCCCAAGCTCGCAGAGCGCGTTCACGCCTGCGGCGCGCTCCTCGTCACGGTCACCCCCGACCCCTACGCCCTCGCTCTGCTCGAGCCGCCGGGCGCTCTCGGCGTGGACATCGCCGTCGCCGAGGGCCAGCCCATCGCCGTCCCGCCCCAGTTCGGCGGCCCCGGCGTCGGACTGTTCGCCTGCCGCGACGAACGCAAGTACCTGCAGGAGATCCCCGGCCGCCTGGTCGGAGAGACGGTGGACAAGAACGGGAATCGCGGCTTCGTGCTCACCCTCGCCACGCGCGAGCAGCACATCCGACGCGAGCGCGCGACCAGCAACATCTGCAGCAACCAGGGGCTCATCGCCCTCGCGCTCACCATCCGCATGTGCCTGCTCGGCAAGAGCGGCTTCGTCGAGGTCGCCAGCCAGTGCCACGCCAAGGCCGAGTACCTCAAGAAGCACATCGCCGCCCTGCCCGGCTTCTCTCTCGTCTACCCCGCCGCCCCCACCTTCAACGAGTTCCTCGTGCGCGTCCGCGGCGGCAACGCCAAGGCGCTCGCTGAAACCCTCGCTCGCAAGAACATCCTCGCCGGCGTCCCCCTGTCCACGTTCTTCCCCGGTCGCCCCGACGAGCTGCTCGTCTCGGTCACCGAGAAGCACACCCGCGAAGACCTCGACCGCCTCGTCGAAGCCCTCTCCGCGGTCTGACCCCTCCCCGATCCACTCGTTCAACGGGCTCGGCCTCCGAGCCGTGAACCTTCATGCGTCGTGCCGCGCTCTGGCGGGTGCCCGGCATCTGGGCTAGCCTGCAGTAGCACCATGCGCTTCCCGAGCAGGATTCTCCTGGGCTTCCTTGCGATCGTCGTCCTCGCCGGCTGCGGCGACGGCGAGCCTGGCCCCATCGTCCTGGGACATCGTCCCGACGCGGACGCCGACGGCTCCGAGGATCCGGACGACGCCTCGGTGGATGCGAAGCCGAGCGATGCCGGAGATGCGGGCGGGGCGGGGCCGGGCGACGGATCGACGGGCGACGCATCCGTCGACGGTTCCGCGGGGTCGGTCGACGCGGGCAAGGGTGGCAGTGGAGGCAGCAGCGGTGGTGGCGGCAGCACCGGCAAGGGGGGCAGCGCCGGCACCGGCGGCTCCGCGGGCACGGGTGGATCGGCCGGCTCTGCAACCATCCCCTGCACGTCGAGCACGACCTGCTCGGGCGCCACGGACATGGGCGAAATCAGCGGCGATCAGGGCTCCGACGCGGTGCAGGCGCAGGGCTCGACCGAGGCATGGGTCAAGGTACGCGTGCGCGAGACCGACGAGAGCCTCTGGGGCGGCGTGAAGCTCAAGGTCAAGTTCACGCTCACCTCGCCCACGGGCACCAACTTCAACATGTACGTGTATCACAACGCCGACAACGACGTTGCGGAGTGCACGGATGCGAGCGACTTCTCGTTGCAGCCGGCAGGCACGCCCGACGTGGTTGCGCTCGAGTGGGGCGAGGGCTCGGTGCCCAACGGTGCCGACGACGACCGGTGGGTGGCGGTGAACGTGAAGCTGGGGCAGGGCGACTGCAAGTCCACGGCGAAGTGGAAGCTGGTAGCCGAAGGCAACAAGAACTGACGCCGACCGCGGTGCGGATCACATGTAGTTGACCGCGAGACCGAGGCCCAGCAGGTGCGCGCTCGCCTCGTACTTGCCGGCGTTCACGTAGTCGGGATAGTCGGCGGGCGTCGAGCGCACGGGGTTGATCATCCCGAACCGCGCCTCGTCGGTGGACACCTTGCGCGAGAAGCCGAACACCCGCGCGTACAGCAGATCCACGCGCCACGTCTTGTGAAGGTGCACGCTGGTGCCCAGGCCGACGATGACCTTGTCGAGGTCGAGGGTGAGCGTGGTGAGGTACGGCGAAGGGATGGCGCTCTTCTCGTACATGACGCCCATGCGCAGATCGATCTGGTAGCCGTCGCCGAGCTTCTCCCAATGCTCGAGTCCCCAACGCAGCGACCAGGTGTCCTTGAAGTTGCGGGGGACGGCGACATCGCCGACCTTGTACTGCGGCGGAAAGAGCTCGACGTCGCGCAGGTAGATGTCCTGGGGCGAGACCGTGATCCGATCGTGGGAGCTCCATCGCTCGTAGACCCAGGCGAGCTCGGTGCGTGTGCGAGGCAGCAGCTCGCGGGCTTCGACTCCCAGACGCAGGATGGCGGGGAAGGTCATCTTCACGCGAAGCTTGTCGCCCTGCTGCCACGCGTTGTCGAAGTACGCTGTGGAAGGAAGCCTCACGCGAACCGTCGCGTCGGAGTCGATGTGGAACGGAAGCTGGAACGACGCGCCGATGCGCCATTGATACGGAACGGGATTCCCTTTTCAAGGGATCCGATGAAATCCAGGAAACACGCCGCATGCAGCGCATGTGTCATAGCGGACGGATCGCTCGCGCCATGCGCCGCAGCCCCGCTGCCGTAG
>JAKLDZ010000447.1 GCA_022703255.1 Myxococcota bacterium
TGCTGCTGCGTGGGAGCTTCTGACGTGACGGCATCCCCTCCTGCGCGCGCCATGCTCGGCAACTACGAGCTGCTGCTGCGTCTCGCCGTGGGGGGCATGGCCACCGTCTATCTGGCCCGTCAGGTCGGCGCCGCCGGCTTCGAACGCCTCGTCGTCATCAAGCGGGTCCACCCGCACCTCCTCCAAAACGGCCAATTCTACGACATGTTCCGCGAGGAGGCCCGCGTCGCCTCCCTGCTGCACCACCCCAACGTCGTGCCCGTCACCAACGTCCTCGAGTTCGAAGGTGAGCTGCTGCTCGTCCAGGAATACGTCGAGTCCTGCTCCGCTTCGGTCCTCGTCAAGACCGTCTCCCAGGCCGCAAAGCGCATCCCCGTTCCGATCGCCGTCCGCATCGTCGCCGATACGCTCCTCGGCCTGCAGGCAGCGCACGACGCAGTCGACATGCGCGGACACCACCTCGCGATCGTGCACCGCGACGTCAGCCCGCAGAACATCGTCGTGGGGACCGACGGCGTCAGCCGTCTCATCGACTTCGGCATCGCCAAGGCGCGCCACAGCTTGACCGACACCCGCGAGGGGAGCCTCAAGGGGAAGTTCGGCTACATGAGCCCCGAGCAGACCCGCGGGCTGCAGCTCGATCGTCGCGCCGACCTGTTCGCCGCCGGCGTGGTCCTCCACGAGCTGCTCACCGGAGTGCGTCTGTTCCGCGCGGAAAACGAGTTCGACGCGATTCGACGTCTCAACGAGGAGCCGGTCCCGAACCCCTCGCAGGTGCGCCCCGAGCTGCCCGCTTCCCTCGATCCGGTCGTGCAGAAGGCCCTCGAGCGCGATCGCGATCGGCGTTTCCAGTCCGCGGCCGAGTTCCTCGACGCTCTCGAGTGCGTGATCTCTCCTGCGCCGCCCCGTGAGGTCGCAGCCCTGGTGAGCTCCTGTGTGGGCGATCGTCTGAACCAGCGCAAGGCAGCCGTGCAGGCGATGCTCGAAGGACGCCTCGAGCCCATGCACTTCTCCGAGCCCGACGAGCGCATGAGCTCGCCGTCGCACGGGTCCGCGGCGCGCCGCATCTCCGTCACCATGGGCGACGCCGTGTTGCCCGAGACGCAGATCTCGTCCACGCACGACGCCCCGATGGCGCAGCCCGCGCGACCGGGTCGCGCGTGGTGGATCGCTGGCGCGGCAGCGTTTTCCGCTCTCGCGCTGGCTGCCGTCGGCTTCGGGTTGTGGCGCGCGGATGCAGTCGATGGGTCATCCGAGGTCTTCCTCGGTCCCGCCGCCTCGGCCCTCTCCCTGGCGGCGTCGCCCCCCGGGCCGGATGGTTCGGATGCCGGAGCATCCGATGCGGCCGCGCAGGAGAGCGAGGCCGGAGTGATCGATGCCGGGGCCGATGCGAGGTCCGCCAGGCCCCCGCGTGTCGTTCCACGCCCCGAGCTCCACTCCAATCCGTACGGAGAATAGCCTGCGCGCTGGCGCGCAAGGATGCCGCTGCTGCACTTCGTGTGGCCCCGGGAGGCCGAAGCGAGTTAGCCTTTGCGCATGCGAGCCGCGGCCAACGCAACTCTCCGGTACCGTCGAGCCAGCAGGCTCGTGGCTGGCTGCGCGTTGGCGTCGATACCGCTGATCGCCGCTCTGGCCGGGGTGGGCTCGTGCACCACCTTCGACGGTCTCAGCCCGGCCCCGCCCGCCGCGACGCAGCTCGGCAACGCGTATCTTCCGTTGAAGGATGCGGCGCGCGTGTGTGCTCTGGCGTTCTCCTGTCCCAACTCCTTCAACGGCGACCTCGTCTCCGCCGTCTCCATCCCCTTCGACACCCTCAACTTCTCGGTGTGCATGCACTGGATGGCCGGCCCCATCCCCACCAACCGCATCGGCTTCAACTTCCAGCAGCAGACCCTGCAGTGCCTCGCCAAGGCTGCTTCCTGCTCGACCGCCTACGAGTGCCTGCCGATCGAAACCCTGGTCCCGGGGGACCCCAGATGCGCGCCGCTCGATGCGGGGGCCGGCGGCGCCGTCGGACAGGATGGCGGGCTCGACGACGCGGGAGCGGCGGGCGCAGCGGGAGGAGGCGGCTCGCTCCCCGACGAACGGTGCGGCAACGACGGTGGATCGGTCTACAAGTGCCAGAACGCGTACAAGTACGCTCTGAACTGCGGCAACGCATACTACGCTCCGGGGAGCCACTGCGTGGCGGACACCGACGGCACGCGGTGGTGCGCGGTGGGCGACAACTGCAACGTGTATCTGTCGTGCATCGGATCGTTGCTCGACTACTGCGGGGGGCCGGACGGCTGGACGCACGAGTCCGTCAACTGCGCCTACGGGGGGCGGTCGTGCGGTCAGGATGTCGACTCGGGGGTGTTGGACTGCCTGACGGGTTCGAGCCTGCGCAAGTGCTACACGGCGGGCACGACCTGCGTGGAGTCGACGGTCGAGGTCTGCGACGGGCTCTCGGTGTCGCTGTTCGACTGCTCCTCGATCAAGGCCACGTGCAGCAAGAGCGAGGGGACGGCGCGGTGCATGCGCAACGACGACGTGTGCAAGCCTTCGGACCCGGGGATCAACGTCTGCAGCGGCGACGTGATCTCGCTGTGCGTCGGGGGCAAGAAGGTCTCGCTCGACTGCAAGGGGGCCGGCCTGACGTGCAAGCCCGGTGCGGGCGCCCAGTCGGCGCACTGCGGATAGGCGGCTCCGCGGCCGTCGCTGGACTTCGTTTCCCATCGGTGGCAACAACTCCCGCCATGCCTCTCCCTTCGCGCCCCGACGCTCTCGCTCTGCTCCACGAGCACTTGCGCGGCGACTACGTCCTCAAGCACAGCCTCGCCACCGAGTCCGTCCTGCGCGCCCTCGCCCTGCGCCTCGGCCACGACCCCGACCTCTGGGCCGTCACCGGCCTTCTCCACGACCTCGACCTCGAGCTCGTCGGCGATGACATGAGCCGACATGCCCGCGAGACCGTGCGCATCCTGCAGGCGCGCGACTTCCCCCGCGAGGGGCTCGACGCCATCCTCGCGCACAACGGCGACGTCCTCGACATCCCGTGTCGCACCCCCTTCGACCACGCCCTGACCTCGGGGGAGTCGATCACCGGGCTCGTCTTCGCCACCGCCCTCGTCCTCCCCTCCAAGAGCGTCGCCGACGTCAAACCCTCCTCCGTCGCCAAGCGCATCAAGGAACCTCGCTTCGCGGCGAAGGTCAGCCGAGAGCGCATCGGCCACTTCCGCGACCTCGGCCTGGAGGCCGCGGAGTTCTGCTCCATCGCGGTCGACGCGATGAAGTCCGATCTCGGATCCATTGGAGATGCTGTGTCGTGACCCGATCCGATTGGCTCCCCATCACCATCCTTGGCGGCCTCATCGTCGTCGGCGACCTCGTCGTCGTCGCCCTCGAGCTCACTTCCTCTGGCCCCTCCGCCCCGGCGTCCGAGTCCGCGAGCCCAGCGTCGTCCTCGCCTCGCTCCTCCCTCGACACCCCGAAAAACCGCGATGCTCTGCGCGCCGCGCGCCCCGACTCCACGGCCGCTGCACCGTTGCGCCCTTCGCGCGCCGCTCCGACCGCCCTCAATCCGGCGCTGAACGGGGCATCCCGGCGCGCCGCACCGGAGCCGGAGCAGCCGATCACCCACGACACCGACACGGCTGCAGCGGCTTTCGCGAAACCGGACACCCGGCCCCGCGTCGGCCCCACCTCCGGCACCCTTCCCACCCACGACCAGACGGCGAAGTAGCGTCCCCAGCTCACGGAGAGGTGCTGTGAATCCCTCGATGAATCTCGACGCGATCCTTCCTTCCATCGAGCGGGCTGATGCTCAGGGACTGGCGCTGCCCGCCGCGGCTCCCGCCAGCGTCCGACGCATGGCCGGCCTGATCGTCCTCGCGGGAGCCGTGCGCAGGGACTCCTGGGACGAGGTGCTACCCACCCAGGGTGGCGCCCGCCGCATGCTCGTCGAGTCCCTCGAACCCCCCACCGACTACGTCGAGCGCTCGTTCACCGTCGCCCTCGGTCCGGTGAAGGGCGACGCCTCCAAGACCGTGTTCCGCCACTGCAATGACAAGGTGATCTCCCTCGTCGAGATGTACGTGCCCACGCTGCCGATCCATTTCGCACTCGAGCCCGCGCTCGAGGAGCTCGCGGATCTGGCGACACAGCCTCCCGACGTGTTGCTGTGTCCGGATCTGCGTCCGAAGCGCGCGGGGGCGGCGTATCGCGACGCGCGCGAGGAGGTGATCGCGGACTTCCACGGGTTCGACTTCGGCGATGCCCTGGAGCGGGCGGCCGACGCCGTGGCCCGGATGGGGGTGCGGGGGACGATCTTCCTGCAGCGGGTCAGGGCCTATGCCTGGCCGTTCCTGTGGCTGCACTACGCTCCCGGGGCGTTGGGGCCCGACGAGGGCGACCTGTTCATCGCGCCCGATCGTGCGGGTGCGTTGCGCCTCATCAACACCGTCACCGAGTGATTTCGAGGTCTTCTGTCTCGCATCGACGAAGGGGTTCCCCTGGCCGCCGTGCGTGATAGGGTCCCGCCACCTGCGCCCCGAGCAGGCCGGCGTGTGCCGAGCCGCCCCGCGCACGAGAGGCATCCATGGAAGATTCAAAAGGCTCCGACTACGTAGAGAAGTTCTATCTCGACTGCGGCTTCGCCACCCGAGCGCTCCACGCGGGCGAGCACGTTGGCCAGCCCTCCACCCGCTCGCACTCCAACGCCATCTACCAGACCTCCACGTTCGTTCTCCAGAGCGCGGAAGAGGGCGCCGCGCTCTTCGCCGGCGAGGTCCCCGGCTACCTCTACACCCGTCTCGGCAATCCCACGGT
>JAKLDZ010000448.1 GCA_022703255.1 Myxococcota bacterium
AGCGTCCGCGGCTCTGCGGGTGAGGCGCGCGAGCCTTGAGCTCGCAGAGCTTCCGACGAGCGGTTGCAGTACGGACCCAGCGGTCGTCGGGAGAAGCGAGCTCGAGATATCGGGTCCACAACGACGCAGCCGCCGCCCACAAGGAGCGCGCGAGCTCCCGGTTCTTCTCTGCTCGCGCGTGGGCCATGGCGCCGAGCGCGTCGTACCACCAGCGATCGTACGCGGGCAGGAAGAACACGTTCGGATCATGCAGCGCTGCGGACTCGGGGTCGAAGCGCAACGCGTTCGCCGCAGAGGCAACTGCTCCAGCTTCGTCGCCGCTGCGGTCCAGCGCGATGGCGAGCCCCCAGTGAGCGAGGGGCTGGTCGCCCGCGAGCCAGATGGCCGCACGGTACCCCGCGACGGACTCGTCGAGATCACCAGCGACCATCAAGGCCTCGGCTCGATTGGTGAGCACGACGACCCGCTCCTGGCGGGACGGCTCGCGCGCCAGCAGGTCGTCGTAGACGGCGATCTCCTTGCGAGGCTGCCCGAGTCGGGCCCATACGACCGCGAGCGCGAAGCGAGCATCAACGGCAACCGGGTGATCGGGATCGGCAGCGATTGCCCTCTGCAGGACGTCGGAAGCGCGCACGAGGAGCTCGGACCCCTGGGGAGCAGGCGCGTACTGCGCGAGGCGCGACAGGACGCGGCCGAGCATCACGGGTGGCCGCGGATCGGGCGAATCCGCCGCTCCGACGCGCTCGAGGGAACGGACGGCCATCGCGAGCAGCAGGCGGCGATCGGCATCGGGGCCGGCGCGCGAAGAGGCCGAGAGGAAGCGCTCGGCGTCCCGATATGCCGCCAGGTCGGCGGCAAGCCGCGGCTGGGAGGCGATCGTCCAGACGTCGGGATCGGCGCGGGACTCTGAGACGACGAACTGTGCCAACGCGATCGCAGCACAGCAGCCGATCGCGCGGCGGCGGAAGCTCATCTCACCTTACCCGGGGCGCGCGGAGGGACGGGTTGAGCGGGGCGGCGAGGTTTTTTCAGAGCATCCACGTGACGTCGAGCGTGCTCGCGCCAGGGTTCGGACTTCGTTCGTGTCACGAACTTTTCCCACGCCTCCAGGGACTTCTTTGCGTCCTGCCGCTCTGTCGAGATCGCGTACATCGCGAGCGCTTCGTCCGTATCCGCGAGATACGTGTACTTGCCCTCGTCCCCACCGGGAGGCGTCAGACGCAGACCCCGGGCGGACAGCGATCGGGTGACCTCCGAGGCCTGTTCCGTGGCGCCGGTGCGGTCGAGGGCGAGGGCGAGCATGGCGAGCACGTCCGCATCGAGGGAGCTGGCCGGCTGTGCCCTCGCTTCGTTGAGCAGCGAGACCGCCTCCCGCAGTCCATCCCCGGGACTCGCCCCGACCAGTCCAGCGGCTTCGAGGAGGATCGCGGCGCGGGTGTCGACGTCCGGCACCAACCCCAGACGCGGGACCAGCACCCGGTACGTGTCGATGGCGGCGGGAAGCCTGCCTGCCTGGCGCTGGGCGGTCGCGAGAGCGTGCAGCGCCGCGGGGTCGTCGACGCTCCGCGCGTCGGCACTCCTCGCACGCTCGAAGGCCGCGAGCGCGTCGTCCCAACGCCGCAACGCCACGTTGACCCGCCCGATGACGATGGAGGGAGCAGCACGTCCTGGCAGGATCCGGTCCGCAACGGTGGCGGCGTCGAGGGCGGCGAGCGGGGCCTGGACAAGACGCGCATGCGCGCGGGAGATCAGGTCGCAGTAGCGCGCGAGCTGCGGGAGCCGTGCGGAGTCCCAGATGGTGACGCGCGAAGCGCGAGCCGCGCCGCGGGAGGCGCCGTCACACTCGCGAGGCCGTCCCGAGGCATTGGCCGCGGTGGTCAGCCGCGGGTTGTCGCGTGGCGCAGACCACGCCGTGGAGGCGGAAGCGATCAGCGCGAGCAGAACGAAGGGGCCAAGCCGTGGCATCGATGGCCAGTCTAGTGGGTCCGGTGAAAGAGGGAAGGGACGCCGTCGAGGGGCCAGGTTCATGGAACATGGTTCCGGTCCCTCGATGATGCGGTCGCCTCGCCGGGAGAACTCCCTGAGCCGTTGCGCGCGGAGCTCGGAACTCGCTTCCACGTTGACTGTCCACCGGACATGTTCTGTTTGAGGTGCGTCGTCCTGGCAGCCGCAATTGTGTTTGCGGCATGCGCTCCCGCGAAAGGTCAGGTTCCGGTGCATGAGCCTGGGAGCCCCGCCCCGGCGCCCGCTGTCACCGAGCCTCCTGCGTCCGACGAACCGGCGGCCCCGGAGCCCGAAGGACAATGCGTCGGCTCGCCCCCGCCGCCGGAGAGCAAGAATCACCCGGTCTGGCCGCCGTCTCACAGGGTGACCTGTTGCTATCCGGACAAGGAGGGAATCCGGCGGGTGGTCAAGAGCGGTTTTCCGGCAATGAAGCGGTGCTACGAGAACGCGATGAGCAAGGGCCGGCCAGACCTGAAGGGGAAGGTGGTGGTGAAGTTCACGGTGAAGCCGGATGGATCGGTGTCCCACGCTTGCGATTCCGGCTCCGAGATCGAGAGCCCGGAAATGCTCGAATGTGTCATGCGGGTGTTCCTGAGGCTCCGGTTTCCGGGGCAGACCGGCGAGCTGTGCCCCAAGTACATGACCATCGTGTATCCTGTCGTGTTCCAGCCGGAGTAGCCTCGCCGCTGACACAAGTGCCGGCTCTTCGCGGCATCTCGGGGTGATGCAGCGCGACTGTGCGTGAGTCGAGAGTGTGCGCAGGCGATGTACCTCCGCATGCAACGGAGTCTGCGAATGCGCTCCATGGGTTCGAGTCCGAGAAGACACCTCGCGGAGAACGACGGAGACGCCTCGATCGTGCGTCGTGCGGCTTGCGGAGAACCCAAAGATGGCACGGCGTGCCGTGGAAACGAAGGGTGCAATCCATGGAGAGATGTGAACACCGAACTTGGGTGACACAGTTGGTCCGGGTGCTCGTGGCGGCGGTCGACCCAGGTCACATCGCGTGGGCGCCTGCGCCCTCGATCCGAAACGACGCTTCGATTCGAGTGCTGGCCTTGAGCATCGCCCACACCGGACAGATGTGCTGCTCCGACAGAGTCATCGCCTGCTGCGCCGCCGCAGGGTGGATCCGCTCCTCCTCCGTCACCCTGGCGCTCGGTCTCAGGGTCTACTATCGCATGGCGAACAAGACCTGCCCTCGCCTCCGATCCCCTCTCCATGAGCCCACTGTTGGTCGTCATCCTCTCGGCATTCTTTGCGGGCGCCGTCGCCATCGGCGTCACCCTCGCGATCGAGAAGTGGGGAGGCGTCGTCGGTGGGTTCCTCGGCACCTTGCCCACGACCATCCTCCCCGCTGCCGTGGGCATGCGGATGAACCTCGGGTCGGACGCGGCCTTCGCCGACGCCATGCTTGCCGCCCCCGCGGGCATGCTCCTCAACGCTGGTTTCCTCTTCCTGTGGCGTGCGCTGCCCGGGCGCTTGCCGGGCGGATCCCTCGGCGTTCGCCTCGCGGTCATGGTCATCGCGTCCTTGTCCGCTTGGCTCGCCAGCGCGGTCGCGCTCGTGGTGACCATCCAGGCCCTCCAACACAGGGGGGGTTCAATGACGGTCTTCGGCGTTGCCGTCACATTGGCGATCGCCGTCGTCGGGGTGCTCGCTTGCCTTCGACCGATGCCCGCCCCGGCGGGAACCCGGCGCGTGGGCCCCGTGATGCTCCTCGCGCGGGGAGTGCTCGCTGCTGCAGCGATCGGAGTCAGTGTGTGGGTGGCATCCCTTGGCGGGACGCTGTCCGCGGGCGTGGCGTCCGTGTTCCCCGCCATCTTCCTCACCACGATGGTCGCGCTGTGGGTCGCGCAGGGGGAAGCGGTCCCGGCCGGGGCGGTCGGGCCGATGATGCTCGGCTCCACGAGTGTCGCGGTCTATGCGTTGGTGGCATCCATGAGCCTCCCTTCGCTCGGCCACGCGCTCGGTTCCCTGTTCGCCTGGCTCGTGGCGGCCACGTGCGTGACCTTGCCAGCCACGATGTGGTTGTCGTCGTTGCGACGACGACAGATTCGACTGGGGGTTCGGTAACGGTACGCCCGACTGGGGAGGCCACGGAGGCACGTCGTTCACGCGTGGAGCAGCGGCACGGGAGGGGCACACGCAGGTGGTCGCCGCCACGGAGCCTCGTGTTCGCGGTGTGGTGCCGAGCCAGCTCAGAGAGCGGCTGGCCCCTTCACGCACAGGCCATCCTTCGAACCGCAGGAGAAGGGGGGAGCGGACACGCGGCAGCCCTGGCGACAGGCCACCAGGGTCTCGACAAACTCGACGCACCGTTTGAGTTCCGGCGCAGGCTGCGGGTCTCTGGTGCTACCGGGGCATACTGAGTCAATCCTCCAGGTTGGCTGAACGATCCCTTGCGCGTCGAGGACACGAGTTCCTTCGGCCCGCGCCTCGACGGTGGCGCAGGCGCCTTCGATACCCCGGTCCAAGGCTTCGAAGCATCCACACTCGATGACTGGCAAGCAGCGTCGGGGAGGCGGTGAGGCGGAACCCGGGGTGACCGGGGTCGCGACAACCGAGGCGTCGGTCGTGGGTGGAGCGGTCGCGACGCTCCTTTCGGCGTGAGGCGCCGGAACGGCGGGCTCAGGAGACAAGCAGCTCGTCGCGAGCACGCTGCTCAGACAGAGGGACGCGCAACAGAGGGAGCGAGAGAGAACAACCGCCGGGGAGAGAGCCATGCGCGACCCTAGCATACGCTCGCCACGGTCGCTGCAACCTTGGCGCCCGAGTTTCCGGCTGAATGGG
>JAKLDZ010000449.1 GCA_022703255.1 Myxococcota bacterium
GCTCCGACGGACGCTCCGCCTCCCGATACCGGGTGCCCCCTTGGCACGAAGCTGTGCGCGGGCGAATGCGTCCCCACGGACCAGACGGCGACCGGCTGCAATCGGGCGTCGTGCGAGCCGTGCGTTTTCGCCCACGGCTCCGCGATTTGCGAGACGAACGGCGAGTGCGCGCTGGCGCAGTGCGTGCTCGGATTCGAGGATTGCGACGGCAAGTCCGACACCGGATGCGAGATCGCGCTGAAGACCGACGTGGCGAACTGCGGCGCGTGCGCCAAGGCATGTGGGTTCCCCCACGGCGTGCCCCAATGCGTCGGGGGCGCCTGCCAGATGTCGTCGTGCGAGCCCGGCTGGGCCGACTGCAACGGGAACCCCGCCGACGGGTGCGAGACGCACAGCGACGAGGATCCGTCGAACTGCGGCGCGTGCGGCCTGGGGTGCGCCTTTCCGCACGCCGGCGCGGTCTGCGTGTCGGGCGGGTGCGATCTCGGCGCCTGCGACGCGGACTATCTCGACTGCGACGCGATCGCGTCGAACGGCTGCGAGGTGTTTGCCCCGACGAGCCTGGAGCACTGCGGCGGATGCAGCCAGAGCTGCATGGCGGACGGCGGTGCCGCGCTGACGTGCAAGGGTGGCTCGTGCGTGCCCGACACGTGCCCGACCGGGTACGGCGATTGCGACGACAACGCCGTCAACGGGTGTGAAGAGGAGCTCGCAATCAGCGTGCTGCACTGCGGAGCCTGCGGCTATGCGTGCGCCTTCGCGAACGCGACGCCGACGTGCGTTGCAGGGCTCTGCTCCATCTCCGCCTGCAGCGCCCCCTACGGGGACTGCGACGGCAACGAGTCGAACGGCTGCGAGACCAACACGTCGTCCAGCGTGGAGCACTGCGGCTCGTGCGCGACTCCGTGCGTCCCCAGGCCCAACGCGGTCGCGGCATGCGTGGGAGGCGCGTGCTCCAACGTGTGCTCGAGCGGGTGGGGGG
The DNA here is from genome assembly GCA_022703255.1 of Myxococcota bacterium. GTDB lineage: Bacteria > Myxococcota_A > Polyangia > Polyangiales > Polyangiaceae > JACRCQ01. The sequence goes on from JAKLDZ010000449.1 coordinate 983, forward strand.
ACTGCGACGGCGACGTGGCCAACGGCTGCGAGACCGATCTGCTGAGCTCGACGGCGAACTGCGGAGCGTGCAAGACGTCCTGCAGCGACGTCAACGGTGTCGCCTCGTGCAACGAAGGCGTCTGCGCCATCAAGTGCGACAAGGGGTTCGGCGACTGCGATCCGCTGGCGCCAGGGTGCGAGACCAGTCTGCTGACGAGCGTGCAGAACTGCGGAACCTGCGGCGTGATCTGCTCCGACGCGGGTGGGATGCCGTCGTGCTCGGCAGGCGTGTGCTCGACCTCGTGCGCGCCGGGCACCGGGGACTGCAACGGCTCTCCCGCGGACGGTTGCGAGACGAACCTGGCGTCGGCCCCCGAGCACTGCGGCGGCTGCGGACTCTCGTGCCTCGTCCCGAACACCCAGTCGTCCTGCGTCGCAGGAAAGTGCGTCGTCGCCTCCTGCCTCAACGGCTGGGAGGACTGCGACGGCAAGGCAGACACCGGGTGCGAGGCGCTGCCTTCGAGCGATCCGTACAACTGCGGCGCCTGCGGACGCGCGTGCTCGTCGAAGGACGTGCTGTCCTTCTCGTGCGCTGCCGGGGCCTGCACGTCGACGTGCAGCCTGGGCGCGTCGAACTGCGCGCAGCCCGCGACCGGCGCGGACGACGGCTGCGAGACGGCGTCGAATCACCAGCACTGCGGGAGCTGCGGCAACGACTGCACGGCGCAGGCGGGAGGGTTCTCGTGCGGCGGTGCAGGGCGACCGGCGAACCAGTGCAGCTGCGATTCGAGCTCCGACTGCAATCCCGTGAGCGGCAGCGGAACCTGCACGACGTCCGGCGGAAACAACGGCTTGTGCAAGTGCGGCAACACCCACTGCCGCCGGGGCGAGCACTGCAAGCTCGACACGCAGACGAACAAGGACGTCTGCTCCTGCAATGGCGCCGAAGCGTGCGACCCCTTGGAGACATGCTGCCTGTCTCCGGCCGGCTGCCGGAATCTGGCTTCGGATCCGCAGAGCTGCGGGGCCTGTGGACGCACGTGCCCTCCGGGGTTCAAGTGCTCCAGCGGCGTCTGCTCCTGTACGGACGCTGCGTCGTGCAACGCCGGAGCACCCGGAACCTGTCAGGGCAACGCGTGCGTGTGTGATGGAAAGACCTGTCCGGCAGGCAAGCGGTGCCAGCCAGGCGGCGTGTGCGGATGACCCCTGCGAGGCGCAGACCTCAGTCGCAGATGCCCGCGTCCTTCAGCTCCAGGCACGAGCTCCACGCGTCCGCCTTCTCCTGACACCCTTGGGTGACGAGGATCGGCGTGCCACCGTCGTTGTCCTGGCAGACGATCGACTCCGAGGCCTTCACGCACTCGCGGAAGTAGCCCCACTCGTTGCCGCATGCGCCGCTGGCGTAGGCGAGGCAGTTGGCGAGGCAGCGACCATTCGCGTCGTAAGTCTCGCATCCGTCGCCATGCTCGACGATGTACTTGCAGTACTCGCTGCACGGTGCGGGTGCAGCGCCAGCGCTGCCCGCGGAGCCGGCGTTGTTGGAGAACGCGTCGATGGGAGCGGCCTCGTCGCCACAGGCCGCGAGCAACGCGACGCAGGCCAGGACAGTGAGCACGCGGTGGGTCATGATTCGTCAGGGTACCACGCCCGGGGCACGCGAGGCAGGGCGGATCAGGGCGGGGGTTGTCGCGTGCGGAACCGGACCGGGTCGCCCGGATCCCCGAGGGCGACGGGGCGACCGAGCGCGGCGCAACGCGCGGACATCCGTTCGAGGACGCTGTCGAGGGAGTCGGCGACGCGGACCTTGCCTTCGTACAGGTCGTAGCTCTCCCTGTACTTCCACGGCGTGAGGTTGGGCATGAAGACGTTGGCTCCCGCGCCCAGCCCGAGCTCCAGCCCTTGCGGATGGATCGTCTGCAGCGCCGTCGTGGCGGACACGTTGGTGTCGGGCAGAAGCAACCGCTGGAGCGCGATCATGCGCAGGGTCCAGCGCACGCGGGTCGCGACGTCGGGGACCTGCTCGCGGGCCTCCCAGAGCGGCGTGTCGTGGTGCTCGATGTACGGCCCCATCCCGCACATGTCGATGTCGAACCTGCGCATGAACAGCAGATCGCCCGCGAGATGATCGGGCGTCTGCCAGGGCACACCGATGAGCACGCCGGTCCCCACCTGCCACCCCGTGTCCCGCAGATCGTGCAGCGCCTGCACCCGGGCCTCGAACCTGTGATGCGCATCCTGCGGGTGCAGCCGCGCGTACAGCTCGGGATCGCTCGTCTCGATGCGCAGCAGGTACCTTCCACCGCCTGCCTCCCGAAGCTGGCGGAACGTCTCCCTGGGCAGCTCGCCAATCGACAGCACCGGCCGGACCGAGTCGCCCCACCGGGCCTTCATCCACCGGAGCACGCGCTCGACCAGCGCGAGATGCGCGTCTCCCAGCGCCTCGCCCGACTGCAGGAGAAAGGATCGCAACCCGACACGATATCCTTCCTCGAGCGCCTCCACGATCTCGTCGAAGGGGATCGCGTACCGCGCAACGCGTGTGTTGCCGCGTCGGACTCCGCAGTACAGGCAGTCCTTGCGACAGGCGTTGCAGAACTCGACGATGCCGCGCAGGTAGACGGCTCTTCCCGACGAGCGATCGAGCGCCCGGCCCGCGGCCTCGAACAGCGGTGCGTCGAGGTCTTCGGGAGCGTCGAGGATGGCGCGAAGCGCGGCTCGCTCGGGGATCGCTCCCGAATCCGTCACGCGGATCACGTCGGCCAGGGCGTCGAGATGGGATGGCTTCATCGAGACAGATCCGGCAGGCTTCGTAGCGCACGGCACGAGCGAGCGGTAGTGGGCGCGCCGCCTCACGACCTGCCCAGGAACCGCGCCAGCGCCTCGCCCGTCGCGAGGTCCACGCGCTGCGAAATCGCGCCCGGCGTGCCCTGTGCCATGATCCTCCCGCCCCTCTCGCCCCCCTCCGGACCGAGGTCCACGACCCAATCTGCAGCGGAAATGAAGCCCAGATCGTGCTCCACGACGATCAGCGTGTCGCCGGCTTCCACCAGCTCGTGCAGCAACGGCACCAGCCGGGCGACGTCTTCGGGGTGCAGCCCGGCCGAGGGCTCGTCGAGCAGCACCAGCCTGCACCCGGCTTCGCCCCGGCCCGTGGTCATCGCGAGCCCGAGCCTCTGCCGCTCGCCTCCGGACAGCGACGAGAGAGGCTGGCCGAGCTGCAGGTAGCCGAGCCCGACCTGCTCGAGGCGCCGCAGACGACGCAGCGCTTCGGGCGACTCGATCAGGTCGATCGCTTCGCGCACCGATCGCTCCATCACCTGCGCGATCGACAGCCCGTTCCACGTGCACGCGAGCGTCTCCGGGTTGAACCCCGTGCCCTCGCACGCATCGCACTCGACCGCGGCATCGGGCAGGAAGTCGAGGCCGACCCGCACGACTCCGGTCCCCTCGCACACCTCGCAGCGTCCTCCCCGGCTGCCCGACGCGAAGTGATCGGCCTTCCAGCCCTTGCCTCGCGCGAAAGGGGTAGCGGCGAACGCGCGACGAATCGCATCGAGGACGCCGGCGGTGGAGGCGACCCTCGCCGAGGACGACGGCGAGGCGAGGTGCTCTCCACGAACGACGCTCGAGAAGGGCTCGACGAAGCGAATGGAACGACACCCGGACGGCACGGCGTTGGGGCCGTCCCGGAAGGATGCCGCGACAACCTCGAACACGAGCGTGGACTTTCCGCTGCCGGAGACACCCGTCACCGCGATCAGCCCCCCCGCCGGGAAGTCCACGTCGACGCCGCTC
>JAKLDZ010000045.1 GCA_022703255.1 Myxococcota bacterium
ACGCCCCCGCAAGCGTATTGAGCAGCGTCTCGTGATCGTTGGCCTCCACCGGATCGGCCAACGCGCGGACATCGCGCGCCAGACTCGCTGCCATCGTCTGCTGCGTGTCGAAGTACTCGAAAGCCGGACGACCGTCGGCCAGCAACGCCCTGCCCAGCGAATCCCCCTCGCGCACCCGCACCGTGCCCGGCGCGTCGAAAGGAAGATCCACCGCCACGGGGTTGCCTTCGCCGTCGATGAACCTGCCGTACGCATCGACGTCCGCCATGCCGTCGGCACCCGGCTCCGGACCGCTCGGACCATCGTGGAACAGATCCGAAAACGGTGCCGGCACCGTCCCCGGCTCCCCGAGACGGCTGCCGTTCACCACCGCGAAACCGCGAGCGTCACGCTGCACGATCGGCGCCGGCGCGGCGTTGGGGAACGCAAACGCCGGGTCGGACGACAGCAGCATGAGCTGGGCGATCTCCACGGCATCTCGGGGACGATTCGGCTGCGCGATGCCGAACGGATCGGTGACCACGAGAGGCGCCGGCATCACCGACGGTCGCGCGTCGAGCAGCTCCTCCTGCGTCGCACGCAGCAACTGCTCGAACTCGAGTCGCGCCGGGCCGATTGGCGCGAGCACGCGCACCGATTGCCGCACGAAGCCGCGGAGGTCCGGGTAGCTCAGCACCGGCTTGAGCACACCCAACGCGATCTCCGAGGGGCGGTAGCCCTTGCGTCCGCCGAAGCGCGCCAGCGATGCCTGGGCCTGCGGCGACTCCGCGAGCGCATCCAGGGCACGCGCCACCGCCTGGGTTCCCGCCGGAATGAGCGGCTGCGCCGTCTGATCGGCCGGCGCCAGCGGGTTGGAATCATACAACGGCGAGAGCCGCTTCATCAGCACCCGCACGGCGTCGTGCAACCGCACCTTGTCCGGCGTCCCGACCCGCGCGTGGGGATCCTCGATCTCGATGTCCGGGAACACAACGTCGAACGAACGAATCAGGTCCGTGCGGTGGCGTGCGAGCGCTTCGAGCTTCGCGACCGCGAGCCTGCGATGCAGAGCCGCAGAGCCGGAGACCGGCGGCAGCAGCGACGGATCGACCTGATCCGCATAGCCGCCCTGGTCGTCCGGATGACACACGGCATGGTACGAGTCGCCGCTGAGGTCTTCGGCCAGGGCGCTGGCTCCGACGCGATCGCACAAGGCGCCGAAGATCTCCTGGCCGAGCGTGGCGCGATCTGCGAAGGGGCGCGCTGCGCGTGTGGAGTCGAAGTTGCCCGAGCAGGCCACGGCGCTGAAGCCCACTACCGCTGCGATGGCCCACGAACCCCTGTGCCTCACGTCAGCAACCTCGGCGCAATTGGATCGACTCTTTATTAGAACCCAGAATCCTTCGCGAAGCCGCTCCTTTGTGACGGAATCAACCGAATCTGCAGCCACGGCGCGATGCGTTCTCGAGCCGCGAAACACGCCGCAGCGCGCTGCCACCATGACGCGATGCGGTACACCGGGCTCCGCCACCCGCCCGTTTCCCCTCCCGTGGCCCACCGCCCACTGCGCTCTTTCCCCAGCCGCGCCAGTGCGTTAGCGCGTGGTGTTATGAGCCAACTGGTTGCCGTCGTCCTCGCCGCCGGCCTCGGAAAGCGCATGAAGAGCGCTTCCCCCAAGGTCCTCCACCCCATCGCCGGACGCCCTCTCGTCCACTACCCCGTCGCCGCTGCCCTCCTGTCCGGCGCCGATCACGCCGTCGTCGTCGTCGGTCGCGGCCGCGAAGCGGTCGAGACGTACCTCGGCGGCGCCTTCGGTCAACGCGTCTCCTTCGCCACCCAGTCGCCGCAGCTCGGAACCGGGCACGCGGCCATGCAAGCGCTCCCCCTCATCCCAGCCGATGCGGGCTACGTCGTCGTGGTCTACGGGGACACTCCGCTGGTCGTGGTCGACGACCTCCGCAGGCTGTGCGCGGCTGCGAGCGCCACCCCGGGGGCGCCACTCGCCATGCTCACCTGCCGGGTCGCCGCTCCGGGGGGCTATGGCCGAATACTTCGTGACACGAACCATCGTGTGATCGGCGTTCGCGAGGACCGCGACCTGAGCGAAGCGGAGCGCGGCCTCGACGAGGTCAATCCCGGCATGTACTGCATGCGGGCGGACTTCCTGCGCGAGGGCCTGGGGCGTCTCGAGAATCGCAACGCCCAGGGCGAGTACTACCTCACGGACCTGGTCGAGATGGCCGTGCAGCGAGGCGGCGTCGTCGACGTGCCGGGCGCACCGGACAACCTCGTCGGGGTCAACGACAGGGCGCAGCTCGCCGAAGCCGAAGAGCGCATGATCGCGCGCATCCTGCGCAGAATCCGGCTCGAGGGCGCCACGATACGGCAGGGCGCGGTCATCGACGACACCGTCGAGGTGCAGGCCGATGCGGTCATCGAGACGGGGGTGGTGCTGCGGGGTCGGACGCGGATCGGTGAGGGGGCGCGCATCGACGTGGGGTGCGTGGTAACCGATTCGATCGTGGAGCCGGGCGCGCACCTCAAGCCGTATTCCGTGCTCACCTCGGCGCGGGTCGGACGCGCCGCGCAGATCGGGCCGTTCGCTCACCTGCGTCCCGACAGCGTGATCGGAGAGGAAGCCCACGTGGGCAACTTCGTCGAGACCAAGAAGACCGTGATGCACCGGAAGTCCAAGGCCAACCACCTGGCGTACCTGGGAGACGGCGAGATCGGCGAGGGAGCGAACATCGGGGCCGGAACGATCTTCTGCAACTACGACGGCTACCAGAAGCACAAGACGACGATCGGGCGGGGAGCGTTCATCGGCAGCGATTCGCAGCTGGTGGCGCCGGTGGTGGTGGGAGACGGGGCGTACGTGGGGACGGGTTCGACGATCACGAAGGACGTGCCTGCGGACGCGCTGGCGATCGGCAGGGCTCGGCAGGAGAACAAGGAAGGGTATGCGACCCGGCTGCGAGGGCGGCTAGCAGCGGCCAAGGAGGCCGCCGCCGGGTCCAAGGGCTAGCGCGCCATCCTCAGAGGGACGGGGGCGAGGAGGCTCTCCATTTCCCGCAGGTCGCGGACGTGCAGGGCGTCTTCGGGGAGCCCTTCGATCCTGGACACCGGCTCGCCCACACACACGAGCCGTGCGCGGGAGCGTTCGGTGGAGCCGAGGATCTGCTCCGAGAACTGGGCGATCTCCGCGAGGTTCTCCCCTTTCTCGCAGGTGAGCAGCACCCACGAGGCGCCGAGATCCTCGGCCGAACGCGCCACGTTCGCCGCCGCAAGTCCCGTCCCGAGCACGTAGGCGTCGAATCCGCTCTCGACCGCTACCAGGCTCGCGAGACGCGCGAGCACGTCGCTGGTTTCGCCCGGGGCCGGGGCCACGACGGCACGTCCGCGCGTGCTGCCGGGAACACGCAGCGAGGGACGCTGGCGAGCGGCGACTTCAACGAGGGTGTTCAGGGCGATGTGCTCATGGAACGGCTCGCAGCGACCGCCGAGCGTGGCCTGTCGGACACGCTGCATGGCAGGGAAGAGCAGGTTGTCGGCGATGGCGGCCATGGAGGTGCGCTGCAGCCGCGCGGCTGCCACGGCTCCTGCGACCTTCTCGACGTCACCCACCAACAGGGCGCTCACGGTTTCGTCCAGATCCCGCTCGGACTCGGTCTGCTGGACCTCGTTGGGATGCGCGGGGCCGCGCCGGGAAGCCAGGTGCATCGCGATGTCCCGAAGCCGGAACTTGCGGTGCCCTCCCGGTGTGCGAATGCAGGACAGCGTCCCGGCATCCGCCCACCGCTTCACTGTGGCTTCGCTGACACCGAGTACCTCGGCCACGTCGCCGGTTGACATGAGTCGATCACTCATGGGCATCGCTCCTGTCGGGGACCCCCCCCGGAAAAAAAATTGAGCAATCCGTGTCTCCTCGAGCCCGTGATTGCTTTGCACGGTTCTCGTCATCGACACTCCTCACCTGGGAGCACCGGTCATCATCGTCAAGATGGCCGCCTCCAGAACCGCGCGCGGATGCCTCTTCGAACCCTTCAAAGACAAGTCCGCGTCCGCCAATACCCCGAGCCATCGCTCGAACTCGCCAGGCGGTACCTGCGCCACCTGCGCCGCCATCTGCCGTGCCTTGAACGGCGGCACCCCCGCGCGCGACGCCGCCGCGTCGGCAGACATCCCCTCGCGACGCGCCGCGGCGAATCGAACCAGTTGCCGCACGGCCCAGGCGATCAATCCGAGCAGACGCAAGCCCCGGTCGTGCGGGTCATAGACGTCCTCGAGCACCGCGAGGGCCGTCCCCGTGTCCCGCTTCGACAACGCCTCCACCAGCTCCCACACCGTCGATACCCGCACACGCGTCACGCACTGGCTGATCGCGTCCTCCGTGATCCTCGCCCCCGAGCCGACGTACAGCGACAGCCTCTCGAGGGAGTCGATCACGTGACCAAGCTCCGGTCCCGCGATCTCCGCCAACAGCTCGCACGCGTCCGCGTCGATCTCGTGCCCGCGCTCGCGAGCCTCCCGCTCGATCCGCCCCGGCAGCTCGCGCCTCGGCACCGGCTCGCACTTCACCAGGAAGTCCCGCTTGCCCGCCAGCGCCATCAGCTTTCTGCGACCATCCAGCTTCGTCGCCGTCAGCAGCAGGCACGTCGACTCCAACGGCGCCGCCGCGTACTCCGCGATGCGATCGATCGACGCCCCCTTGGCTGCCGCCTTGCCGTCGTCACCCGAAGGCTCCCAACGCTCCAGCGAGCGCAGGTGCACGAACCGCCGCTTCGCCATCATCGGTACGGTCCGGATCGCGGTCATCACGTGGTCGATTTCGCATTCCCCGGCCGTGAACCGGTCCTCGTTGAACCCCCCCGCAGCGCCCTGTAGCGCGACCTTGCGCACCGCCTGCGCCACGCGATCCATCAGCACGCGTTCCTCGCCGACCACGAGGTACACGGGCAAGAGCTTGCCTGCGTTGACGTCTCGGACCACCTGCTCGGGAGTCAACTCGTCCTCCTACTCCTCCGCGACCCCTCGCAGCACCAATCCGGCCCGCGCGCCGATCGGGCCGTCCGGCCCCCGCAGATCGAGCGCCCATTCCCCGGGCTCGAACCCCTCCGACCGCTCGATCACCAGCTCCGCCCGCGCCGTCCTGCCCACGCGCCCCTGCGGATCCGAGAAGTCCACCGCGCGCTGACGGGTCACCAGCCTCGGCGGATCCACGCGACGCTTGCGCTTCTTGCCGTCCTGCTCCTCGACCACCGCCACCAGACGGAAGTCGAACTCCACCTCGACCGTAGGCGAAGGCGGACGGGCCTCCAGTGAGATCGTCATCAGGATGCGCCAGCGCTCCCCGGACTCCCGCACGACCTTGCGGGTCAGACGAAAGCGGCCGCGGACGGCTGCCGCGGCGGGCCGAGCCAGGGCTCCGGCGCCGAGGGCAGAGAGCCCGGCCAGCAACTTGCGTCTCGAGGAGGAAAATCCCACGGGATCGAGGCTACCCGTGCACGCCCGGCCGCGCCAGCCTCATCTGCACCGCCCCCTTCCCGCTTGCCATCCGTTCCCGAATGCAGAACATGGTCCGCCGTGCACGCCGCCAGCCCGCCCGGTGAGACGATCGATTCCCTCGGCGGAAGGCCCACCCTGGTCGCCATCGGCAACTTCGACGGCGTCCACCTCGGCCACCAGTCCGTCCTGCTCGACGCCGTCCGCGAAGCCTCCGCACGCAACCTCGTCCCCGTCGCCCTCACCTTCGACCCGCACCCCACCGTCTCCGTCGGCCGCCCTCCCCCCGCGTGCCTCACCCGCCTCGACCGCAAGCTCGAGCTCATGCGTCGCATCGACCCCCGCTTGCACACGGTCGTCGAGCACTTCGACGCCGCCTACGCGGCGCAGTCTCCCGAACAGTTCGTGACCCGAACACTCTGCGCGCGGTTGCACGCCGCCGTCGTGCGAGTCGGCGAAAACTTCCGCTTCGGCGCAGGCCGCGTCGGCGACCTCCCCGCGCTCACCGTGCTCGGCGAACGCCTTGGATTCGAAGCGCGCTGCGAGCCGCTCCTCGGCGACGATCACGGACGATACTCGAGCACCCGAGCTCGCGACTGCATCCAGCGCGGCGAGCTCGACGGCGCGCGCGGCGTGCTCGGACGTCCCCACTGCCTGACCGGCGTCGTGGTGGAGGGACAAAGGCTCGCTCGCTCCCTCGGCTTCCCCACCGCCAACCTCGCGTGGGTCGTCGAGGCCCTCCCTCCCCACGGCGCCTACGCCGTCGCCGTGGACTGCCTCGACTCCGACACCCCCACGCGCCTCGGCATCGGCGTCGCCAACATCGGCATACGCCCCACCGTCGATGCCGGCTTCTCCGTGGAGGCCCACCTGTTCGACTTCGATGGCGACCTGTACGGCCGACAACTGCGCGTCCACCTGCTCGCGTGGCTGCGGCCGGAGCGCAGGTTCGAAGGGTTGGACACGCTCCGTGCTCAAATCGCGCGAGATGCACTCGATGCCCGCCTGCGCCTGCACCAGCTCGCCGGCGACCCGTCGGCGTCTCCGGCCTGGTACTGATCACCCGCTCCCGGCCAGTCCCCTTCCCGACAATGGACTCTCCGGGCCCGCGTTGGGCTAGGCTGGCAGGCGCCATGAACGTGGACCGCAACGAGCTCGAAGCCCTCGACCGCGAGAGCCTCGTCACCCGCGCACGGAACCTCGGGGTCGAGCGAGCGGAGGTCCTCACCCGGCTCGAGATCATCGACGAGATCCTCAGCTCGTCGATTCCCGATGAGCAGGAGCGAAGGGTCGCTCGAGGGCTGCTCGGTCGCGCGCGCGACCTGGTCGCTCGCGTGGTCGAGAAGGGGCTGAACCTCCCCGACGCCGCGTTGCGCCTGCGCACCATGGCCCCCCCCGCGGCCGCCTGGCGGCGCGGCCCGCCACCGATCGCCACGGTTGCGCTCGCCGAAGTCTACGCCGGTCAGGGACACACCGCGCTCGCGCTGCGCGTGCTCGACGAGGTGCTCGAGCGCGAGCCCGATCATCGCTATGCACGCGAGCTGCGGGAACGCGTGGCGAATGCCCCCGCGCCCCCCCAGCCTCCTGAGCAGCCGATCGACCCGTCGCCGGAACCGCTGCCTCCCCCGCTGCCCACTGCCCCCGTTCCCACCGATCCGCCGCGCAGCACCCTGTCGATCGATGTGACCGGATCCCGGGCAAGCCTCGTCTGGAGAATCCGCCCCAAGGCCTATGCGCACGCGCGATGGAGCCAGGCCGAAGGGCACCTGACGCTTCGCACGGTGATCGCGGAGGGGAGCTGGGACGGACCCCGGCTGCGCACCGACGACACGCCGATCGACGCGCTCTCGGGGAGGATCGACGGGGAGCTTCCTGCGCGTGCGGCTGGGATGTGCGCCGCGGTCGGCTGGCTCTCCGACCGGGGGTTCCTTCCCCTGGTCTCGGCCGACTGGATCGCCTCGCGCTGATATCACGCAACCGCAGGGGCCGACTGTCCGACAGGGCGGTATGCGATCCTCTCATGCACTCGGTCTGCTCGCTGCGACGCCGATCCCCCTCCTGTCGCTCACCGCACAAGCCTTCGATCCCCCCGAGACGTTCCGCGCATCCGATCCGATAGCGGAGGCGGCGATCGAAGACGCCCGCGCCTTGGAGGGCGGGCGCCTCGGCTCCGCGGACCCGATCCCGATTTCCTCTCCGCGCAGTTGGGTGTCGCTGGGAGGATTCTGGCGACGCAACGCCTTCGGCCGGAGCGACTTGGGAATGATGCTCACGCTCGCGCTGCCCCTGGATCGCGTTGCGGCAAGACCGGGTCCGCTTCGCTCCGGACACGCGAATGGGGTGGCCGAGACGCAGGCCGAGCCCCGGCAACCACCTGCGGTCCCTGCGACGGTCGTGATCCCGCTCCGGGTGTCCTCGAAGCTCGCGCGGTCATGTGTCCAGGCGGCCTGGAGGGCCCAGGGTTGGCAGACCGACGACGATCTCGAGCGGATGGTGGCGCGGATGCGCTGGGGATCGCTGCTGCCGGAGGTGCGCGTGCGCGTGGCGCGGGGATGGGACGAGAGCTTCCGGCTCACGCCCACCGACAGCGATCCGTACCGCACGCAGGAGGCCACCGGGACGTCGGGCTGGCTCGAGGGGCGTCTGACGTGGCGCCTCGACCGCGCGGTGTTCGCCGACGAGGAGCTGCAAGTGGAGCGCGCGCGGGCGCAGCGAGCCGAAGCGCGCGCGCGGCTGACGGGACGCGTGCTCACGGTGCTGTTCGAGTGGCAGCGTGCCGTGGTGGCTGCCGCGGATCCCACGCTTGCGACACAGGAGCACGTGAGCGCGGTGGTCGCCCGCCTCGAAGCGGAGGCCACGCTCGACGTACTGACGGCGGGGTGGTTTGGAAGCTGGCTGGAGCGATCGGGGCGGTGAGTCTCAGAACGCGACGCCCAGACGCGCGCTCAGCTCGTGGAGCGTGTGGGCCGTGCTGCGGGTGTCGTCGTCGATGCCCTTCGCGATCAGGTTGCCGGGCGCACGGGCGCGCTGATCGGAGTCCCCGGTCGGGCTCGAGTCGGGCATCCGGTTGAGCACGTAGTTGATCGTGAAGCGCATGTGACGCGTGGCCCAGTAGTTCGCGCCGAGCGAGAACGCGTCGAACCGGATCTTGCCGTCGAGGTTGCTGGTCTCGTCGAGCTCGCCCGCGCGCGACGCGCCTTCGTAGTTCAGCCGGAGCTGCTCCCACTTCGCGACCAGCTCCACGCCGCGAGGCAGCACCGCGGGCTCGTGCTTCTTGAGGTCGAGCGAGGGGGGACGCGCCTCACCGGGGACGCCGTTGACGAAGGGCTTGCCGATCGGCCACCAGGAGAACTGCACGTAGTAGGAGAAGCCGGTGAGCTTGCCGAAGCGCTCGGTGTTCGTGAGCTGGTAGCCGTCCACCGCTTCGCGCGTGTGGTAGTCGGCATAGACGAACTCGCTGCGCAGCTCGAAGCGGTCCCACGGGACGCGCAGCTCAGCGGCCACGGCGGCCTGGGATCCGGATGGGATCACGTGGAGGAGCCTTCCCGCTTTGTTCGCGCTCAACGGGTCCACGACCGAATCGGTGTAGGTGGGACGCCAGAAAGCGAAGCCTCCCTGGGTACGCATGTCGTTGAGGTCGTAGGCGACGCGGTCCTTGTCCCTCATGCCGTAACGGACGCTGGCGCCGATCTGGGCCATCGACAGGGCACGGATGGAGCGGGTGAACGGGCGGGCGTACACGCGGGCGGCGAAGTCCCCCTTGTTGTCGGCGTTGGGACGATTCGGGCCCTCACCGAGGAAGAAACCCGCGCTGTAGTAGAACTGGTTCTTCTTCGGCGCGCCCCAGAACATGAGCCCGATCTCGCGAACGAGCGGCGCTCCGAGCGCACGCGCCATCACCGCGTTCTCCATGAAGGTCGTCGTGTTGGACGACGTCCGGTTCTCCATGGTGAACGGGACCTGGAACTGACCGACCTGCATGTTGAACAGCGGGTGCGGCCCGTAGTTCACGTACGCATCGGCGAGCGTGCCCTTGAGCGATCCCGCCTGGACCGCCGCGAACTGCGCCGTGGATCGATCGGGATCCTGGCCGGAGCGCCCCGCCGACACTTCCGCGCGACCCGACGCGTTGTCGAACGCGGTGGGACCCCACTCGGGCTGGACGAGGAACTGCCATCGGTGGAACAGCTCGCCCGCGAGCTGCACGCGGCCGCGCCGGATCCCGGCCGTCCCGGTCAGCGCGGAATCGCCGTACAGGTCTGTGACCCCCGGCCCGAAGTAGCTGCGCGCGTCGAGGTGGAGGTTGCCCCCCACGTACAGGCGAACGTTGTCCTGACGGTTCCGCAGGTAGAACGTGCCGCCGTGGTACCCGGCCAGCGGCTTGCCGTCGCGCGCCAGGGCGACGTCGCCGAGCTCTCCGCGGCGCGCATGCCCGGGATCCCTGCGGGTGCGGGGCGGATACGGGCCGACCGCTTCGGCGACCATCACGTGGGACGCGGGTGGGGGCGTGGCGATGGTGGCCGGGTGATCATGACGAGCCGGCGGAGGGAGCGGGGGCGGGGCCGGAGGAAGGGTTGCTGTCGGCAGAGCCGGGGGACTCGCTGTGTCGGACGCGGCGGCCGAAGGCGCCGGGGCGGACGCGGTGGAAGAGGCCGCGGGGGCGGGAGCCGCGGGGGCTCCGCTGGGCTCCTCGGCCGCAACCAGGGCTGCGCCCAGGACGAGAGCCGCAAACATGGCAGAGGCAAGAACGACTCGCATGGTCACCTCGGGTGGCTGGTATCCCGCTCGGCCCCTGCCATACGCATGCGACGCCGATGCGTCAAACCCCCACGTGGCGGCAGTGCGTCGACGCAACCCGCAGCCAGGGCCCCGTCGAGGACGGTTGCGCAGAACGGCTCCCCGCACGATGCTGCGATCGATGACTCGCCCCCATGCGCACGCACGCGTGCGCGCAGAGATCGAAATCGACGACCCGAGCGTGCTGCTCGCGCTCGTCGGCCCTGGAAGCGCGAACCTTCGCGCGATCGCCTCCGACGCCGGCATCGAGATCGGCCAGCGGGGAGCGTCGCTCCTCCTGTCCGGCGAGGGGGGAGACGTGGCGCTGGTGGAGCGATTCCTCGCGCAGGCAGCCGCCACGGTGCGCGGCGGGCAGGCGTTGACGACCTCAGACTGCACCCGTGCGCTGCGCATGCTGCGCGCGGATCCGAACGCGCGGGTGCGGGACCTGTTCGACGACATCGTGCTGGTGACGCCGAGCCACCGTCCGGTCACGCCCAAGAGCCTCGGACAGAAGCTCTACGTGGAGGCGATGCGCATCCACGACCTGACCTTCGGCATCGGCCCGGCGGGAACCGGCAAGACCTACCTCGCCATGGCCATGGCCGTTCATGCGTTGATCGAACGCCGGGTCAAGCGCATCATCCTGGCGCGTCCGGCGGTGGAGGCGGGCGAGCGGCTCGGCTTCCTGCCCGGGGATCTGGCGGAGAAGGTCAACCCCTACCTCCGGCCGCTGTACGACGCGCTGCACGACATGATGGAGTTCGACAAGGCGCAGGCGATGATCCAGCGCGGCCAGATCGAGGTCGCGCCGCTGGCCTTCATGCGTGGGCGCACGCTCAACGACAGCTTCGTGATCCTCGACGAGGCGCAGAACTCGACCAGCGATCAGATGCGCATGTTCCTCACGCGGCTGGGGCACTCGTCGAAAGCGGTGGTGACGGGCGACGTGACCCAGGTGGACCTGCCCAACGGGCAGTGCAGCGGGCTGGCCGAGGCCAGGGTGCTGTTGCGCGGCGTCGAGGGGATCGCGTTCTGCGAGTTCACCGAGGTCGACGTGGTGAGGCACCCGCTCGTGCAGAAGATCATCCGGGCCTACGAATCGCGCGACGCGGAGCGGGCGTCCCGCCGCGACGATCCTCCTGCCTCCGGCTCGGAACCTCCACCCTCGTCCTCGGGGCGAACATGAACGACGTCGCCAGGGAGCACCCCGCAGCCGCGGTGGTAGCGGAAATGGATCGCGTGGCAGCCGCGCTCTCCTCCGACGGGCGCTTGACCCGCTGCTCGGTGCTGCGCCCGCACCCGCTCATCGTGCTCGTGCGTCGCTCCAACCGCATGGTCCTGATCGGACCGGGATCGCTCTGGGATCGGGGACGCGACCTGCTCGCGCCCTACCTGGCGCGCTTCACCGCCGGCGAAGCGATGCTCGTGCTCCTCGGCCCTCTGGAGGACCGCGACCTCGACCGAATCATCAACAAGGGCCTCGCCGCCGTCCTCCCCCAGGGCGCCTCCACCCAGTCGCTCTATGTCGCCGTCCAGACTGCCTTCGAAGCCATGGAGCTGCGCGGGCGCGCGGAGAGCCGCGGACGTTGGCTGAACCGGTATCGCTACGAGCTCGGCGAGCTCGTCGAGATCGCTCGCGCCATGACCACGGAGCGCGAGATCGACAAGCTGCTCGGGGTCATCCTCGAGAAGGCCAGGTTCATCACGGGCGCCGACGCGGGCAGCATCTACGTCGTCGAAGGCGCCGACATCGACGTCACCCGCCGCGTCCTGCGCTTCAAGCTCACGCAGAACGACTCGCTGCAGTTCGACTGGCGGGAGTTCACGCTCCCGGTGAGCGCCGAGTCGATCGCCGGCGCCACGGTGCTGGGATCGCGCGCCATCAACATCGCCGACGTCTACGACCTCCCGCCCGATAGCCCGTATCGCGTCGACACCTCCTTCGACCGCAAGATCGGCTATCGCACCCGCTCGATGCTCTGCGCCCCCCTGGTGAACAAGGCGGGCGAGGTCATCGGCGTGCTGCAGCTCATCAACCGCAAGCGGGAGCCGGAGCGCAGGCTGCTGAGCGCCGAGGACTTCGACGATCAGGTCGTTGCCTTCGACGAGCGCAGCGAGGAGCTGCTCGGAACGCTGGCAGCCCAGGCGGGCGTGTGCCTCGAAAACGCCATTCTCTACGAGGAAATCCGCTGCATCTTCGAAGGCTTCGTCCGCGCTTCGGTGGAAGCCATCGAGCAGCGCGACCCCACGACCAGCGGCCACTCCCGTCGCGTCGCCGAGCTCAGCCTCGGCCTCGCTCGCTCCCTCTCCGTCGTCGGCTCCGGCCCCTATCGCAACGTCCAGTTCTCCCCCCACGATCTGCGCGAGCTCGAGTACGCCTCCCTCCTCCACGACTTCGGCAAGATCGGCGTCCGCGAGCACGTCCTGGTCAAGGCCAAGAAGCTCCACGATCACGAGCTGCAGACCATCCGCGCCCGCTTCGACAACGCTCTGCGCTGCTACGAATGCGAGCTGTTGCGTCGCAAGATCGACGCCATGCAACGCGGCGCATCGGCCGAAGAGCTGCGGGCCCTCGACGCGCGCCTCGCCGCCTGGGAAGCCGAAATCGAAAGCGCCTGGCGTCTGATCACCGCCGCCAACGAGCCCAGCGTCGTCGAGAAAAACGACATCGACCGCATCGGTGAGCTCGCACGCGTCGTCTTCCAAGACCCCTCCGGCCAACCGCATCCGTTGCTCACCAGCTCCGAGGTGGCCAGCCTCCAGATCCCCCGCGGCTCCCTCACCACTTCCGAAATGGACGAGATCCGAAGCCACGTCGTCCACACCCACCGCTTCCTCGAGCGCATCCCCTGGGGCAGCTCCTTCCGACGGATCCCCGAGATCGCCGCGGCCCACCACGAACGCCTCAACGGCACCGGGTATCCCCGGCACCTGCACGCCGAGGAGATCCCGCTGCAGTCCAAGATCATGGCGGTCGCCGACATCTTCGACGCCCTGACCGCCAGCGACCGCCCCTACAAACCCGCGGTCCCCGTGGACCGCGCCCTGCACATCCTCGACTGCGAGGCCCGCGCTCAGCACGTCGACCTCGAGCTCGTCACCATCTTCCGCGAAGCACGCGTCTGGGAACCACGCGCCAGCTGACCCCTCGCGCTACCTCGTCAGCACCCGCTTCACAGCCTGCACCAGCTCCTCGCTGTGGAACGGCTTGGCGAGAAACCCATCCGCTCCCCCGCTCGACGCCTGCTGCGCCGTGCCGTCGTCGGAGTAGCCGCTGCACACCAGCACTCGCACGCCGGGAACCAGCTCCTTGAGCTGCTTGCACAACACGTCGCCCGTCGTGTCCGGCAACGCCATGTCCGCAATGCACGCCAACAGACGCTCCCGACTCCGCTCCGCCGCTCGCAGCGCACTCTCCCCGTCCTGCGCCGATATCACGTCGTAGCCCTTCGCCCGCAGCGTCCGTTGCATCACCCGAACCGTCCCGGGATCGTCGTCGATCACCAGCACCGTATTGCGAACCTCCGCGCGCGACGCCTGCTCCCGAACCACCGTGGGCGGGGAGTCCGTCTGCGCGAGCGGAAGGCGCAGCTCCACCGTCGTCCCCTGCCCCGGCGCAGAGCGAACCCGCAGCGATCCGCGATGTCCTCGCGCGATGCCTTGCACCGCCGACAACCCCAACCCGCGCCCCGCTGCCCGCGTCGTGAAGAACGGCTCGTACATCCGCGCGCGAACGTCCTCCGCCATCCCCGCACCGTCGTCGACCACCGCCACCACCACCACCGGCTCGTCCGCACTGCGCGTGGTCCGCACCACGACCCTTCCCTTGCCCCCCGGCAACGCCTCCAACGCGTTGAGCACCAGGTTGAAGACCGCTTGCTCGATCTGGGCCGGATCCGCCTCGATCGGCGGAAGATCCGGATCGAGCTCGCACACCATGTCCGCGTCCGGCCAGGCTCGCTTCTCAACCGCTCCCACCGCACGCTCGATGAGCCGATGCACGGCAACGGGCCTCGGCGCGTACCGCCCCTCGCCGGCAAAGGCGAGCAGATACTGCGTCAGCTTCGCCATCTCCCGCGCGGACTGATCCATGTCCTCGATGGCCGCCTGGTCCGGATGGTCAAGGGGCAACGCCATGCGGAGCAACCCCGCATTGCCCGTGATCGCCACCAGCAGGTTGTTGAACCGATGCGCGATCCCCGCCGCCAACGCCTGCGTCATGTGCCACGCAGGGCGCTCTCCCGACACCGACACCGGCAGACCGGTCACGTCCCGCAGAATCACCGTGCAGCACCGGCCCGATTCCCCTTCGCCGTCCGGCATGATCGAGACGACCAGCCGTCGACGCACCCCGCCGATCTCTGCATCGATGCCTCCCTGCAGGTGCGCCGACAGGGAGAGCGCCGCCGCAACCCGCTCCTTCAGCAGCGAGGCGGTCTTCTCCCCGAGCCAGTGCGAGAGGCTCGCTCCTGCCGGCAGGCAGACCGAACCCGTCCAGACGGTGTTCGCGCGCAACGGCGCGTGCAGGGTCCCGTCGGCATCGACGACGACCGACACGGGCGTGCGGGGCTCGCTGTGCGCCGCCTTCGCCGCACCCCACCACGATGGCTGCGCGGTGGAATCGACTTCCCCTTCCGGCACCCCTCGCCCGGTCGCGTCGAAATCTCCCTCGCCTCTCTGCACGCTTCCCTCCAGAGACAAACGTCCGGACCATCTTCGCCCGAATGCAGGGGGCCCGTCCACTCCATCATCCCTCCCCGGCTTTTCCCCCTTTGGACACAATCCTTGCGCTCTCGCAGCAGCCGTGGATCATGGCTGCCCGATGGGCGTCCCCCCCCACACGCATCCCCCCGCCTGCTGCCCCCCTGGCGCGTCGCCTGCCTCCCCTGGTCCCGCGCGATTCAGCCCCCCCACTCCGGCCCACCCCCGCCAGGAGAAGACGCCACGCCCATGCGACTAGGCGCCCTGTTCCTCGTTATCGCAACCCTCTCCAGCGCCGCGGCCCTCGCCGCCGTCTCCCTCGACCACCCTTGCGCTTGGCTCGGCCTCTGGCCCGCCACCGCGTTCTTCGTCGTCGGGTTGGGCTACCTTCGATTCGGCGCCCGCGTGTTCGGAAAACGTGACGACGGCACCCTGCCCGCATCCACACGCCTGCTGTTGCTCCCCTACCTCCTCGTCGCCTGGGGGATCTGGAGCCTCATCCGTCTCGGCCCGGAGCGCTGCTGGGACCGCGTCGCCCCCGGCGTCTATCTCGGACGACGCCCCTATCCACGCGAGCTTCCCCCGGACGTGAAGCTCGTGGTGGACCTCACCTCGGAGTTTGCGCGAAGCATTCCGAAGAGCAGTCCCATCGAGTATCTCTGCCTCCCCATTCTCGACGCATCGATGCCCTCGGTTTCGGAGCTCGACGCGCTCGTGAGGAGGGTGGCCGCGCACGCGGGGCCGGTCTACATCCACTGCGCCCAGGGGCACGGACGCTCCGCCGTCGTGGCGGGGGCACTGCTCGTGTCCCGAGGAATCGCGCGCGACGCTCTCGAGGCCGAGTCTCTCATGAAGAGCATCCGACCGGGGGTCCACATGTCGCGCCTGCAGCGCGAACGCCTCGCCGCCGTCACGACGCTCGTGCAGGGCTCGTCGCTGCCGTCGCGTGAGCCGCGGGACTCCTGAGCGCACGGCGCTCGGGCACGCGCAGCAGCTCCCGACCGATCGCGGGCGACGCGAACCGTCCTTCCCGACGACGACGGTCCCGGCCGCGTGAGCCGCTGCGACACCTCGGTTGCCGTCGCCTCGAATCCGGCCTGCCCGAAGGCCTTCCCCCAACCTCGCACCAATACTCTACCACCTCGCGCGGCTCCCTCACAGACTTGATCTGACGGCTGTTTTCCCGCAGGTTTCGCGTCCACCAGACCACGCATCGAAGGGAGGTTCCATGCCCGCCGTTTCCGACGGTTCGAGCGCCGAGATCCTTGCTGTCGTGGAGCAGGAGGAGGCCCTCCTGCAGAAAGTCCAACGCTCCCTGCTGCAGGCCGCCGCGAGTCTTCCCTCCGCGAGACCGGAGAGCGATCTCCGATCCATCGAGTCGTTACGGGCCCTGCGCGAGGACGCCATGCGGGCGTCGGAAGATGACCTGCCCGCGCTCCTGCACGAGATGAGCGTGCGCCAGCGTCTGCTCGAGCGCCCGGCCGGGCCCTCCCTGCCCGACCCCGCCTGCCCCTACCTCGGGCACCTGCGCATCCGCGAAGGCAAGACCGCCAAGGACTACCTCCTGGGTCGCGTCAACTACGTGAAGACCTCGGAAGACATACGCATCGTCGATTGGCGCATCGCTCCCATTGCGCAGCTCTTCTATCGCTACCGCGAGGGTGACGAGTTCGAGGAGGAACTCCCCGGCCGCGTCCTGGAGGGACGGGTCGAGGTGCGCCGCGTGCTGGTCGTCGAACACGGCCGGCTGACGCGCATCCTGGGCGATGGGATCTCACTCGTTCGTGATGCGAACGGTCTCTGGACGAGCAGCGAGCGGGGGGATCTTTCCTTCGAGGCGGGAGGCGCAGGCACCGCGGCCCGCCCGGGGATCCTCGGCATCGGCGTGGGCGCCGCGGGGCGGGCTCGTCCCGCCGACGTCACGGCGCTGCTCGACGCCGAGCAGTTCGCAGCGATCAGCACGCCTGTGGACCGTCCCCTGGTGGTGCTCGGCACGGCCGGCAGCGGCAAGACGACGGTGGCGCTTCACCGGCTCGCGCGCATCGCGGCGCAGCACGCGCAGACCCATCCGCTCGAGCGTATCGGCGTGGTCGTTCCGGAGCAGGGCCTCGCCAGGCTGTCGCGCCGATTGCTCGCGCCCCTGGGGGTCGGCTCCACGCAGGTCGAGACCCTCGACGACTGGACCGCGCGCGTGGCGACCGCGGTCTTCGGCGTGAAGCTCCCGCCGCTGTGCGAGGAGACCCCCGCGCTCGTCTCGAGCCTCAAGCGGCACCCGGCGCTCTACGCCGCGCTGCGCGACCGGTTCCGCAAGCTCAACCCCAGGAACTCCACGTTCCGCGGCCTGCGACGCCGGCTGGCCGAGCTGTTCAGCGACCATGTCTTCCTGGCAGGCGTCGTCGACGCGGCCAAGGGACAGCTCTCCCGCGCCGCCATCGGCGAGACCGTTCGTCACACGATGCATCAGCTCGCCGACACGGTCGACAAGCAGCTCGAGGCGATCGTGGTCCCGGAGCTGCTCAAGACCTTGGACGGGCGCCCCATCGCGGAAGGGACGCCGGAGGAGCTCGCCGGCACGATCGACGTCGACGAGCTGGCGATCCTGCTGTTCCTGCGGGCGTGGAAGGCGGGTGTGGAGCTCGAGCCCTATGCGCACGCGGTGCTCGACGAGGCGGAGGACTTCGCGCTGTTCGAGCTGTTCGTGATGGGCAAGCTGCTGGGCGACGAGCCGAGCGTGACCCTCGCGGGGGACGAGGCGCAGCAGACCTGCTCGAGCTTCGCGGGATGGCAGGAGGCGGTCGGCGCGCTGGGCCTGTCGGACCCCGAGGTGTGCCGTCTTTCGCTGTCCTACCGGTGCCCCGGCCCGGTGGTCGAGCTGGCGCAGAAGGTCCTCGGCCACCTCGCGACAGAGTCTGTCGCTCCTGCGCAGCGCGGCGGCGCGCCCGTGGGACTCTTCTCCTTCCCCGACGAGAGCCAGGCGCACCTGTTCCTCTCCGGCGCCATCCGCGATCTCGCGGTGCGGGAGCCCCACGCTTCGATCGCAGTGATCGCCAGCTCCGAGCAGGCAGCCCGTTCGTTCCACGCGCTGCTGGCGGATCTGCACGAGGCAAGGCTCGTGCACGACGGCGAGTTCGGCTTCCAGCCCGGGGTGGACGTGACGCACGTCGACGACGTGAAGGGGCTCGAGTTCGACTACGTGGTGGTTCCCGACGCCAACGCGGAGGCGTACCCCGCGACCGACGAGGCGCGCCGGCGTCTGCACGTGGCGATCACGCGCACCGCGCACCAGCTCTGGCTCGTGGCCGGAGGCGAGCCGTCTCCGTTGATCGGCTGACCCTCCGCGCCCCAGCGCGGAGCACCCCTGCTTGCCTGCAGCGCGCCCACTGCGCCTTGCGCTGCGACCGGCCACGCAGCAGCATGGCGCCCATGGATCGATCCGACGCATCGTCTCGCCGCGCGCTCCTGGTGATGCTGCTGGGTGCGCTGGTCCTGGTGCTCGCCGTGATCCGGCCGCTCGGATCGGCCCTCTTCATGGCGGCCGTGGTCGCCATGGTGCTGTGGCCGTTGCACCGACGGCTCACGCGTCTGCTGCGCGGGCGCGACTCGCTGTCCGCTGGAATCCTCGTCGCCCTCGTCGTCGCCCTCGTGCTCGGCCCGCTGGTCTGGCTGTCGGCCTTCGTGGTGAAGGAAACCGCGGATGCCGCCAGGTACGTGACCGAGACGGTGCGCAGCGAGGGCATGCGCGGCCTGACCTCCGAGCTGCCGGCGTCGATCGAGGCGCTGGTCAACCGTCTGCTGTCGCGTCTCGAGGGCGACTCCGGCGACCTGCTCAAGTCCCTCCAGGCGCACGCGGGCAAGGCCGGGGGAAGTGCGGCTGCCGCGTTGGGCGCG
Organism: Myxococcota bacterium; assembly: GCA_022703255.1. Taxonomy (GTDB): domain Bacteria; phylum Myxococcota_A; class Polyangia; order Polyangiales; family Polyangiaceae; genus JACRCQ01. The sequence goes on from JAKLDZ010000045.1 coordinate 18,850, forward strand.
GCGGTGTCGGCGACCGGGTCGATGCTGTACCAGGGCACGCTCGCGGTGCTCGCGCTGTTCTTCTTCCTGGTGAACAAGGAAGGGATCCTCGGGTGGCTCGACGACGCCTCGCCGCTGCGCAGGGGGCAGACGCGGGAGCTGTTCGCGGAGTTCGTGCGCGTGTGCAAGTCGGTGATCGTGTCGACGGCGGCCACGGCGCTGGCGCAGGCGTTGGTGGCGCTGATCGGCTACCTCATCGCCCGGGTACCGCACCCGGTGTTCTTCTTTGCGCTGACGTTCGTGATCGCCTTCATTCCGGCGGCGGGGGCGGCATCGGTGTGTCTGGTGACCGCGCTGCTGCAGCTGGTGACCGGGCATCCGTGGGCAGCGCTGTTCCTGGCGATCTACGGCGTGGTGGTGGTGGGCCTGGTGGACAACGTGCTCAAGCCGTTCCTGATGAAGGACGGCGTGGGGATGCACGGCGCGCTGATCTTCTTCGCGTTGCTGGGAGGGCTGGCGGCGTTCGGCGCGATGGGGCTGCTCATCGGACCGCTGGCGGTCGCGTTGTTCCTGGCGCTGCTGCGCATGTACCAGCGCGACTACGGCAAACCGTCGGACCCGGGACCGGTCTCGTCGCGAGCCGAAGCGACCGTCGCGACTGCGCCCGCGCCGGACTCGGAGACAGGGCAGCAGATGGACGCATCGAGCCGGTGATTGCGCGCCGACCACAAAAGCAAAACACCGAGGTGGGTACCTCGGTGTCTTGGGGGGGTGGGCCAACAGGGACTCGAACCCTGAGCCTCCGGATTAAGAGTCCGCTGCTCTACCAATTGAGCTATTGGCCCGCAATCTAAGCTTCCTATTTCAAGTGCGTTCTTTCGGAACCGTGGCGCGCCCGGCCCGATTCGAACGGGCGACCTGCGGATTCGAAGTCCGACGCTCTATCCAGCTGAGCTACGGGCGCAAACCCTTCGGACAACGCGGCAGGCGTCTTAGCGTTGGCCGGGGGGATCGTCAACCACGATCTGCATGGGCGATGACTTTTCTTGCCGCGGCCCTTCCGTAGCCTATCCTTGCGCCCTCCCGGCCCCGCCAACCCCATGCCCGCGATCCCCTCCATCTCCGCGCCCGCTCCCCCCGTCTCCGCGCGGAGCCGTCGCGTCACCACGCTGCGCGCCCTCGCTCGCAAGCGCAACCTGTTGCGCCTGCTCACCGTCGCGCTCCCCACCGCGGCGATCGTGGCCACGGATCTGGCCGCTCGCGGCACACGCCTGCTCGGCCTGTCCGCCGGTCACAAGGGCGCGCTGCTGCTCGCGATGCTCGAGAGCGCCCTGTTCTGGGGCTCGCTGCTCACCCTCGCCTCGCGGCGACGCGGTCCCCTTCGCTGGATCGCCGCTGCCGTCGCGGTCTTCGCTGCGGCCTGGCTCGTGGGCGGACAGCGCTACTTCTTCGACCAGTACGTGACCTACCTCAACGCCGACGCCGCGGCCTTCGGCGCTTCGGTCGGACGCAGCGTGGTCAACCAGGTTGCCGCGGACGCAGGCAACTTCCTGCGCTTCCTGCTGCCACCCGCAGCTTTGATGGCGGTGCTGATCGTTGCTGCGCGCAGGCTCGCCGCGCCACGTCGAACCCACGCCCTCGCTGCGTCGATCGCCTGGCCCGTCACGCTCGTGCTCGCCCTCGTGGTGCCCTGGTCGATCCGCAAGGCGCAGGCTGCCACCCCCGACGTGATCTTCCTGCACGCGCTCGGGCGAGTCGCCGCCATGCACGCGGGAGTGTCCAAGGCGCAGTGGGTGAAGCCCGCTGCGCGCAAGCCAGACTACCTGCCGGCGCTTTCCGCGGCCCCCACGCGTCCGCGCAACGTGCTGCTCGTGCTCACCGAGAGCGAGCGCCACGACGTCGTGTGCTCCGCACGCGACGGGGACTGTCGCTCCTCGCCGCACTCCGACGCTGCTGCGCCGAGCCGGTTCCCGCTGCGTCAGCTGCGCTCGGTGGCCTCGACCACGGCCATCTCCGAGATGGTGCTCTGGTCGGGGGTTGCCCGGTGGAGAGCGCGGAGGCGCTGCGCACGAGCCCGATGCTCTGGGACTACGCCCACGCGGCAGGCTGGGAGACGTCGTACACCACGAGCCAGAACCTCGACTTCGCCAACGCGCGCGAGTTCCTCAAGGAGCTTCCGCTCAAGCACCGGGCCGACGCGGTGGATCTGAACGCGTCCTCGGATCAGGACATCGGCGCGCCCGACGAGCTGGCGACGCGCGTGGGGCTCGAGCACATCGCCGACCTGCGGGAGCCCTTCTACGCGGTGGTGCACCACTCCAACACGCACTTCCCCTATCGCATCGACCTCGCGCACGCCCCGTTCCAGCCGTGCGACGACACCAAGGACCCGGAGCGCACGCCGGAGCTCTTCAGCTACTACCGCAACTCCGTCTACCTCAGCGACCGGGCCGTGGGCGATCTCGTCCGCGGTGTGCGGGCCCTGCCCTCCGGCGCACGCACGGTGATCGTGTTCACCTCCGATCACGGCGAGGCGTTCCGCGAGCACGGACAGCTTGGCCACACCAACTCGGTACTCGACGAGGAGCTGCACGTTCCCGGGTGGATCGACGCTCCGCCCGGCACGCTGGGCGACGAGGAAGCGGCGGCGCTTCGCGCGGCCTCCGACGCCTACGTGACGCACCTCGATCTTGCGCCGACGATGCTCGATCTGATGGGG
>JAKLDZ010000450.1 GCA_022703255.1 Myxococcota bacterium
GCCGGTGATGGTGCCGCCGGTGCCGACGCCGGCGACGAAGATGTCGAGCTTGCCGTCGGTGTCGTCCCAGATCTCGGGACCGGTGGAATCGAAGTGGGCCTGGGGATTGGCGGGGTTGTTGAACTGCTGGGGCATGAAGTGGCGGGACGGGTCGGAGGCGACGAGCTCCTCGGCCTTGGCGATGGCGCCCTTCATGCCCTTGGGGCCTTCGGTGAGCACGAGCTGCGCGCCGAAGGCAGCGAGCATCTTGCGTCGCTCGATGGACATGGTCTCGGGCATGGTGAGCACGAGGGGATAGCCGCGGGCGGCGCAGACGAAGGCGAGCGCGATCCCGGTGTTGCCGCTGGTGGGCTCCACGATGGTGAGGTTCTTGGAGCCGGGCTTCAGGATGCCGTTGCGCTCAGCCGCGTGGATCATCGCGGCGCCGATCCGGCACTTGACCGAATAGGCCGGATTTCTACCTTCGATTTTGGCGACCACGGTCGCCTTCGCTCCCTGGGTGACGCGGTTCAGTCGCACCAGCGGGGTGCGTCCCGCGCTCAAGCTGTTGTCGTCGAAGATCTTCGCCACAAGAGTTCCCTTTCCGCGGATGGTCGGCCAGATGTGTGGTCGTTCTCCCCCAACCGCCAGCCCCCACGAGGGGTGGAGCCGATGATCGAGGGCTCTTCGGAGGGAATCAGGCCAGTCCGGCCTTGGCGAGGGCGTCGTCGAGCAGGGAGTCGGCGGAGGGGTTGGGGAGGGTCACGGTCAGCCCGCGCTCGCGCTGCATGGCGCGGGAGATGGCGAAGCGCGCGCCGTCGTTGCCCGCCCAGGCGCGGCGGGCGATCCCGTTGTTGACGTCCCAGAACAGCATCGACTCGAGGCGCTCGTCGCACTCGGCGCTGCCGTCGAGCACGAGCCCGAAGCCGCCGTTGACGACCTCGCCCCAGCCGACGCCGCCGCCGTTGTGCAGGCTGACCCAGGAGGCGCCGCGGAAGGAGTCACCCACCATGTTGTGCACGGCCATGTCGGCGCAGAAGCTGGAGCCGTCGCGGATGTTGGCGGTCTCGCGGTACGGCGAGTCGGTGCCGGAGACGTCGTGGTGGTCGCGCCCGAGCACGATGGGAGCGCTGACGCGGCCGTCGCGGATGGCCTTGTTGAAGGCCTGGGCGATGCGGATGCGGCCTTGCTCATCGGCGTACAGGATGCGGGCCTGGGAGCCGACGACCATGCGGTTCTCTGCGGCGGCGCGGATCCACCGGATGTTGTCGGTCATTTGCTGACGGATTTCGGCGGGGGCCTGCAGGGACATCTGCTCGATGACGGAGGCGGCGATGCGATCGGTTTCGGCGAGGTCCTCGGGCAAGCCGCTGGTGCAGACCCAGCGGAAGGGGCCGAAGCCGTAGTCGAAGCACATGGGGCCCATGATGTCTTCGACGTAGGAGGGGTACTTGAAGGAGCCGTCGGGTTTGACGACATCGGCGCCGGCGCGGCTCGCCTCGAGCAGGAACGCGTTGCCGTAGTCCCAGAAGGACATTCCGCGGGCGGCCATGGCGTTGACCGCGGCGACGTGGCGACGCAGCGACTCCTGGACGCGGGTGCGGAAACCGTCCGGGTCACGAACCATCATCTCGTTGGACTGATCGAGGGTCAGTCCAGCGGGGTAGTAGCCGCCCGCGAAGGGGTTGTGCAGGGAGGTCTGGTCGGAGCCGAGCTCGATGGGGAGGCCGGCGGCGACGAGTCGCTCCCAGAGATCGACGACGTTGCCCTGGAAGGCGATGGAGACGGGGGACTTGTCCTTGCGGGCGCGGTCGATGCGGAGCAGGAGCTTGTCGAGGTCGGTTTCGACCTCCATGACCCAGCCCTGTTCGTGGCGTTTGCGGACGGCGGCGGGGTTGACTTCGGCGACGATGCCGACGGCGCCGGCGATGACGGCGGCCTTGGCCTGGGCGCCGCTCATGCCGCCGAGGCCGCTGGTGAGGTAGACCTTGCCGCCGATTTCCTGGTCGGACACGCCGAGGTATTTGCGGGCGGCGTTGAGCAGGGTGATGGTGGTGCCGTGCACGATGCCCTGGGGGCCGATGTACATGAACGACCCAGCGGTCATCTGGCCGTAGGAGGTCACGCCGAGGGCGGCGAAGCGCTCGTAGTCGGAGGGCTTGGAGTAGTTGGGGATGACCATGCCGTTGGTGAGCACGACGCGCGGGGCGCGGGGGTGCGACGGGAAGATCCCCATGGGGTGGCCGGAGTAGAGCACGAGGGTCTGATCGCGCTCGATCCTGGACAGGTACTGCATGGTGAGCAGGTACTGGGCCCAGTTCTGGAAGACGGTGCCGTTGCCGCCGTAGGTGACGAGCTCGTGGGGGTGCTGAGCGACGGCGGGATCCAGGTTGTTCTGGATCATGAGCATGATGGCTGCGGCGTCGGAGCAGCGCGCGGGGTAGTCGGTGATGGGGCGCGCGTGCATGGGGTACCGCGGCCGGAAGCGGCGCATGTAGATGCGGCCGTCCTTGGCGAGCTCGGCAGCGAACTCCGGCGCGAGCGCCGCGTGGTGCTTGTCCGGGAAGTAGCGCAGGGCGTTGCGCAGGGCGAGCCTGCGCTCCGCGGCCGTGAGCACCTGGCGACGCGGCGGCGCGTGGCTGACGCCCGGCTCGTCGGGCGGCATCTCGGGCAGGGTATCGGGAATTCCAGCCTCGATCTGTTGCCTGAACGCGTCCGACATGACTCGACTCCTTGGGTTCGTGCGAGGCACGTTGTGCGACGGCGGAGGGGGCGGGTCAACGGTCTCCCGCATCCCCGGATGGTTGCGGGATCGCGGACGAAGTAGGATGCGCCCCGATGGGCCACGATCCGATCGCCGAGCGTCTCGACGCCCTCGCCGCCGTCCCCCCGGAGTGGGCGGAGTACGCGCGCTGGCTTCGGGAGCAGCACGTTTCCTACGGTCCGCGCGACTACCTGTTCTCCGAGGACCGTCCCAGGTTCGAGCCCCGCGCCGAGGATGTCGTCGTGGCCCTGCCCGGCCTGCGCGTGACCGAGCGCGCGGGAGTGGCCCGTCTCGAGTTGCCCGAGGCGGGAGTGGGGATCGACGTGCCGGGGATCCCGAAGCTCCAGGTTGCCGAGGCGCTGGCCGCGATCGACGGACGTCGCCGTCTGATCGAGGCGCGCTGGGAGTCGGGGCTCGACGCCGAGCAGATGGGTCGGATCCTGCGGGTGGCGTTCGGGCGGGTGCTGCTGGCGCCGCAGGCGGTGGCGGCGCTCGAGACGCAGCTTCCGGGCTCCACGCTGGTGCGGTTCCCCTGCGCCCCCTACGCGATCGAGCGTCCCTACTGGGAGAACATGCTCTCGCTGCGGCGGCGCATGGAAAGTTCGTGGAACGAACTATCCTCGCTGGAGGGCTTCGTCGCGCTGCTTCGTCGCCTTCACGTGGTCGCCCTCATGGGCGGCGATCTGCGGACGTTCTACAAGCCGGCCAGCCCCGCCTCGGACCTTGCCTGTGCACCCGGCGCGCTCTACCTCGACGCCCCCCACATCCTCCCCGGCGATCGGCACGCGATCTTCGTGCGCGGTCCCCGCGTCAACGTCTCGCTCGTCGGTGGCGAAGGGTGGTATCGGGCGCTGAGCGCGTCGGTCGGTGACCCGCAAGCGCTCGACGCAGAGCGACGATTCGAGGAGGGCGGGCTCGACTGGGGGACGTTCCTGTCGGCGCGGTCGGAGAAGGATGTGAAGGCGGGTGACTGGTTTCTGCCTCCGCGGCCGATGGCAGCGGAGCACTTCGAGGCGTTGCGGGCGCGGCTCGTGCGAGCGCGCGCAGCGGCGCAGGGGGGGCGTGAGGACGATGCGATCGAGTCCTGCGCGGCGTTTCACCGCGGGTTCGTGCGGCTGCACCCGTTCCACTACGCGAACCAGTCGGTGGCGATGAACATCGTCAACGCGGTGTTGGGCACGGCCGTGGGGGCGGGGATCCCGCATCTGCTGCTGGACCTGCTCGCGCTGCGCATGTCGGAGCGAGGGTACGCGGAGGTGTTTCGTCGGGCGGTGCGGGCGTGGGCGGTGACCGAGCAGGACCCTGCGAAGCGGTTCGGAATCCTGATGGGCAAGCGAGGCCGGATGGAGGCCGCGGTGGAGCGAATGCGCACCGGGGGTGAAGCGGGCGAGGGAGCGGCGGAGGCGCTGGTCGGCGGCTCGAGGGGTTGAGGCAGAACAGGTGGATGCTGCCGCTGTGTCCCTCGGGCGGGGGCGGCCGGGGCTGCGTCACCGCGGGAGATCGACGGGTGGGCGTCGAGCTTGCGTGCCCACCTACTCCTTCACCGGCAAGACGTGGATCGCCTTGACGATCAAGCGAACCTCCTCGCCGGGTTTCAGGTCCATCTCCTCGAGCGACTCCGTGGTCAGCACGGAGGCCATGGACGCTGGCGCGGTGATCTCGAACTTCACGAGCGACATGACGTCGCCCTTCTTGACGGACTTGACCTTGGCAGTGATCGTGTTGCGCGCACCGTACTTCATGGGGACCTCCTGCCGCGGCAAGGGCGCGGCGTCTCGCGCTGCGAACCCCTCTCGTTCGCCTGTTCGTCGAAACGTATCCGTGCTGGACATGGAAGCCAATGGCCGCGTGCTCGCCGCGCCGGCAGACCCTTCGCACCGAGACACGAGCACGAGCAGGAGCACGAGCACGAGCACGAGCACGAGCACGAGCACGAGCACGAGCAGGAGCACGAGCACGAGCACGAGCACGAGCAGGAGCACGAGCAGGAGCACGAGCACGAGCACG
>JAKLDZ010000451.1 GCA_022703255.1 Myxococcota bacterium
TGGCATTGGATGCCGAGCTCCGATAGCCCGGCTCCGATGCGTCGGTGCCCGGGCCTTCGGCGTCCTCCTCCGGCTCCAGCGGAGGGCCGTCGCTCTTGCGGGAGCCGAAGTAGGCGATCCCCGCGACGAGGATCGCCGTCCCGATCAGGATGCTGGGGATTGCGATCCAGAGCATGCCCGGCCGGGCAGTCATCGTCTCGATCTCGACGTTCCCGAACAGGCGCCCCGGGAACAGGCGGAAGAAGCCGTAAATGAGCAGCCCGGTCCCGGTCACGATCGACGCGACATAGCCCGTCATCGACCAGCGGCCGACGCCGGCGAGCTGCCTGCGGCCGATCATGTGATCGAGGACGATGCCGGTGAGCATCGCGGCAGGCGGCACGGCAGGGAAGATGTAGTGGTGGAACTTGGTCAGCATCGCCGTGAACAGGGCGAACGCGAACACGAACCACATCGTCAGGAACACCGCCGCATCACCCTTGCCCTGCGCGGAATCATCCCTGCGTCGGGCCCACCACACGAGCCCCGCGGGCACCAATCCGGTCCAGGGGAAGAAGGCGTAGCCGAGCTGCCAGATGAAGTAGCGGAAGGAGACGTCGTCGCCGACGTTGGTGTCGTGCACGTGCGTGAGCGCGCGCTTCCACATGTCGTGGAACAGCAGCCGGTCGGTGAAGGGCTGGCCGTGGCGCATGTACATCGCGACGTACCAGGGGATGGCGACCACGAGCACGATGAGCACGCCGCTGAGCAGCTCGATCTCGAGGAGCTTGCGCCACTTGGCGGTCGCGAAGACGTAGGCCCCCGCGCAGAGCATCGGCAGCAGGAACCCGGCCGGACCCTTGCCCATCGTGGAGACCGCCGCGAAGAACCACGCCATCATGTAGTACAGACGGCTGAGCCTGCGCTCGCTGCGGTTGATCCAGAAGAGCAGCACGGTCACGGCGGCCCACATCGCCCCCTGGAACACGGGACGCATGTCCTTGTTGGCCGGGCTGGTCTGCGCGCACGCCTGGTTGCCCGGCAGTCCGCAGTTTTGCGCCGAGCCGGAGAAGAAGACGTCCTCGTGCCACCGGAACCCCATCCGATCCCCGGACAGCACCAGATCGCAGTTGCGCGTGATCAGGTAGATCACCTGCGGGATCGCACACATCAGGATCACGCCGAAGACCAGGTGGAAGCCCGACAGGCGCAGCTTCGTGACGCCGAGATCGAGCTCGTAGAGCTTCACTTCCTTCTCGGGGTCCGTGTGCAGACCGAGGAGCAACAAGCCCATCGCCGAGGTCATCGCCGTCACGAACGGCATGTCCGTCATCGTCTGATGCCCGATGAAGAACCAATGCGGCATCGTCGCCAGCACCATCGCCCCGAGCAGCCCCGCGCGGCGCCCGAAAACCTTCGCGACGCCCTTGTAGAGAAGGTACAGCGCTACGATCGTGAAGATGAAGACCGGCATCCGGATCGCCCACTCGGGCCACGGATTCAGCCCCCGTGTCGCGGCGACCAGCATCTGGTCCGGCTTGTACCCCGCGCCGAACAGCGCCATCGACAACGCCTCGGTCCAGAAGTTGAGCACCGGCTTCGACCAGAACCAGCCGTCCTGCGCCCACCACGTCGAGATCCAGTCGTCTCGCGCCAGGATCTCTCGCGCTACCTCGCCGTAGTGCGTCTCCCACGGATCGCTGAGCGAGTAGCTGCCCAGCAACGGGAGCTGTATCAGCGTCCCGAGCGCTACGACCCAGAAGCCGTGGCGACGCACCATCGGCCGGAAGGCTCCGGTCTCGTCGAGCCCCCACGCTCCGAGCCGCTCCCCGAGCTTGTAGACGGACACCACCAGCGCCAGGAACGCCGTCGTGATCGCAAGGGCATTGAAGACCACCCCCGTGCGCCCCGCAACCGCCAGCGTGATCAACACCAGCGTCAACAGCAGCGCCCCCACGACTGCGCCGATCTGCCCGACCAGATCGCGGATGTGAACCCGACGGGCCACACGCTCCGATGCGTCGTCGAAGCTGCCCGAAAGGTCGAGCGCTCCCCACGCCGCAACCATGACCGCCAGGATGCCCAGGGGCACCCCCCACCGGAACTGCTTGTCGGCGGCGCACAGACAGAACTCCACGAACACGCCGAGGGCGAGAGGAACGCCGCCCCGCACCCACCGGAACCTCGGAGTCGATGCTGCCGATGCTGCTGCGGTTTCGGCGGACGTCGCCTTCTCGGGCTCGCTTCCGGCCCTGGCCTTGTGGGCCGCCGGTGCCTTGGTTTCGGCACCGCCCTTCGCGGCGCCCTCCGCTGCGGCCTTCGGCTTCTCCGCCCCCTGCGTGTCGTCTTTGGTCTCGCTCATGACAAAGCTCGGTAGGTGCTCCGCCGGCGCGACGGACTTGCCCGGGACAAGCCAGCCGCCAGCCCGGCGACTTGTTAGCAAGTCTTGCCCGACAAGACCAGATCAGCCGTCCTCCGGAGGCTCACCCCCCGCCCTCCCCGCGTCCGCACGGCTGCCCCGCGTCTCCTCTCAACCTCGCGCCGCCGCCGCGATAGCGCGAAGCCGCACGCCCAGCGCCACCGCCTCGTCCCAGGGAAGCGTCGCAGGCAACGTCGCAAGCTCGTCCCGCTTCCCCACCCACGCGCGAAGGATCACGCCGTCGGCACCCCCCGCAATCGCAGCCTGCGCGATCGCCGCGACATAGCGCGCGCGCTGCGCGACCGATGGGGCATCCACCACGATGGGCAAATGGGTGCGGATCTTCGCCCTGGCGATCGCCGCCATCTCGAGCGTCCGCGCGCCGTTCGGGTACTCTCCACCCGCCTCGAGCAGCACCACGTTGTGGCGCCCTTCCGCCAGCTCGCGCTCCGCCAGACCGATCCACTTGTTCGCTCCCCAGCTCGGCCCGCGGTGCACGAACACGACATCCGATTGCGTGCCCGGCGAAGGCTCCAACGCGAGACACGTCAGCGCCCCCATGCTCGGCGGCACCACCTTGCCCCGGATCACCGCAGCGTCGAAAGGCCTCCCCGCCGCAATCCCATGCGGCATGTCCGTCACGCTGTCCAACCCCACCGGCTCCACCGCCAACCACGGCTTGTCTCCCCCGATGTTCCCCCACGCCCCCGACACGATCGTCGAGGCGCGGCGGAACCTGCGAGACGCCAGCCGGAAGGGCTCATCGATCCGAAGGACATCGGCCACGTACGGCAGGTCCTTCCAGAGCGCATAGCCCTGCTCCGATGGGTCGCCGAACACGGCCAGGACCGTGCGGTTCGCCCCGGTCATGCATTGCACCGTTTGACCGGCCTCTTCGAGCTTGCGCGTCACATGCTCGATCGCTTCAGGCGGTGCGTCGAGTTCCATCACGATGATCATGGGAACGGCGAGATTACCAGACCGCGGGCAACCTGGAACGATCGAGTAGCCCCCTCGTGCGCCCTTGCACCTGAGCGGGCGCGCAGTGCCCTCTCACGTACTCGCCCCTGCCCCGCTTTCGCGTTATGTCTTGCGCCGGACGCTGGATACCCTCGCGCCCTGCGTCACCCGCGATGCCCATCACCCTCGTCGTTCGATCCGGCGAAACCGCGATCGCCGCGCCCGCTCCGCCCTCCATCACCTTCGACCTGCCAAGGGTGGTGATAGGACGCAGCGATGGGTGCGATCTCCGACTGCCCGATCTGTCAGTCAGCCAACGCCACGCAACCATCCGCCAACGCGGCTCCGAGTACATCGTCGTCGATGAAGGCTCCTCCAACGGAACCTTCATCGGCCCCGTTCGCTTGCATCCGCAGTCCCCGCGCATCGTGCGCAATCGTGAGCTCATCCGCGTCGGCAGGATCTGGATCGAAATCCGCATCGAACCGGTCGCTCCCACCAACCAGGCCAACCTCGCCACCCGCGAGTTGGCCCTCGCCCTGGTGGCGCGCGCCCTCGACGATCAGGGAGAACCCGCCCGGCCCAGACTCTTCGTCTCCGTCGGCCCCGATTGCACCAAGTCCCTCGATCTGTCCGAGAACCTCCGCCCCTTCGTCCTCGGCCGCGGACGAGACACCGACTTCACCCTCGATCTGCCGGAGGCCTCCAGACGCCACGCCCAAGTCACACGCAAGGGCGACGTGCTGCTCGTGCGCGATCTGGGATCTCGCCAGGGCACCCACGGAGAGCAAGGCCCCCTTCCCGCCGATCGCGACACCACCATCCGCGTCGGTGAGTCCTTCATCATCGGCTCCGATCGCTTCGTCTTCGAGTATCCCGCTGTCGAAGCCCTCAAAGAGCTCGAGCGCGCCAGCGACGAGCCGCTCGCCGCGGGAGATGTCCCCCCTGCCCCCTCGTCGAGCGACGACGCTGCCGACCCGGTCGATCTGCGGGGCACCGACCTGTCCCCCGCGTTGCCTTCCGCAACCCCGTCGCCGCCTCCCTCCCATCTCCCATCGCCCAGCCGCGCGCCACGCAAACCCTCCCGCTCCGGTTGGACCAAGACCGACTTCGCCGTCGTCCTGCTCGCCCTCATCGTCCTCGGGCTGAGTGCCGTCGGACTGCTCTGGCTCTTCCGCGGCTCCTGAGGCCCGACTCCCAACGGCTTTTCCGGATCCTTTTCTTGGCCGTCCTGAGGCGGCTCGGGTAGTCGGATGTAGGACAATGTCTTCTCGCCCCCTCCCCTTCGCCTCGGTGCTCCTGGCCCTGCTGCTCCTCGCCAGCCCCGCCTTCGCTTGGGTCGAGATGCACGTCTCCGCCTACGAAGCTCGCATCGAGCTG
>JAKLDZ010000452.1 GCA_022703255.1 Myxococcota bacterium
TGCAGCAGCTCATCTACGAGACCGCCAAACGGGTGAAACCGGACTGCTGCGTCAGCAAGGTGGCCTTCGCCGACCCCTACATGCAGCCCTACGCGGACGTGAACCTGCTCTCCGAGGAGTGGAACGGCTGGACCCGCACCTGCGCGAGCCCCGAGCGCCAGACCGCCTGGAGCGAGACGCGATCCCGCCACACGTCGAAGGTGTGATCGTCGTTCGGATGCGTCACGGGCCCCGGATCGGCCCCCGTCAGGTGCATCGCCTTCTCGCGCAGCGTGAGCTCCCAGCCACCTCCCAACCTTGTTCGTAACGCGAACTGTCCGATCAGATTCCCTCCCCCCGCACCCAGGCGGTGCCCGTCGGACCGCAACGCGTGGACCGCTCCGGCCACCCCGAGTCGCCCCTCGTTCCCGAGCACTGCCACACTCTGACGAAGCGTGGAGTAGCTCCCTGCCGACGAGTCGCTCTCCACCTCCCATCCATCCTGCTTTCGCCAGCGACTCCGCAGCAGGATCGCCCCTCCCATCGCGTTCGTGCCGTACAGCACCGAATCGCCACCCCGCACCACCAATGCGTCGTCGAGCAGGAAGCCCACATACGCGTCCGGAATCGGATGCCCGAAGAGCCCCTGGTAGTCGGGGACCCCGTCCTCCACGACCACCACCTGCGAGTTCGGACTCCCTCCCATCCCTCGGATGTGTATCCCCCCGGTCGCTCCCGACGAGACTCCGTGAATCGCCGCTCCCCGCGCAGGCACGTACATGTCCGGCACTTCCTGCGATAACGCCTCGAGCAGCGTCGGGCGCGGACTCGCACGCAGCTTCTCCCCCCCCACGCGCACGGTGTCCGACGTCCGATCCGCGCGCTGCTTGCGCTCCCCCACGACCCGGACCTCGATCGCCGCGGGCGGCGTGGAGGCGCTGGCAGAGGGGGCGCGGTCGGCCTGCGACGCTGCCGTCTCGACGCTCTGAGCGAATCCCCAGCGGGACAGCCCCGCGATCGCCAACGCGAACGGGACGCAGGTCGATGCCCGGAAACTCCGAGACATCAGTGCCCGTAGGGGCCGGGCGTGGAGAAGTCCTGCTCCAGGTCTTCGGCGCGAATCTCGATGCGCTCGAAGTCACCGTAGCCGACCTCGTGCTCGGAGATCGTCTGGTAGCTGAACCAGAGCGGGACCGACGACGACGCGCCGGCGTCCGCGGGAACCGTCGCCTGCGCCACCTGCTCTCCGTCGCCGCACAAAGGATCCGGCACCCCCTGATCGGCCCGCTCCGCGCAGTATCGCGTCACGTCGAGCTTCTTGAAGTGCACCCGCCCCGCCCCCGGAGGACATCGCTGCGGTCTGCTCGATTCCCCATACGAAAGCACCTCGTCCCACAAGCAGCCGTTGAAGCTCACGTCACGAAGCAGCACCCGCTCGTGCGTCTCGTTCACCACCACGACCTCGGGATACACCTCGCCGCAGCTCGCCTGCAGCGCCATGAACGCGAGCCCGCTCACCGCCGTCGCGAGCCGCAACGACCGTGCGCCTCCGCGAGTCCCGCTCTTCATCGAGCGCCGGCCTCGACCTCGGCGTCTCCGCCGATCGCAGCATCACCGCTCACCTCCGCATCACTTCCGGTCCCCGCATCTCCCGCTCCGCTGCCGCTGCCCGAGCATTGCGCATTCTGGGTCCGCTCCGCATAGGGCTTGAACCCGAACTCGGGCCACAGCGCCAGGATGCGATCGTATTGCTCCTGCGGAATCGGCTGTACCCCCTCCGGCGGACAAGGCCCCTGATGGTTGGGCTTGTTGATCGCAATCGTTCGCGTCTGCCCGCCCACCACCTCCTCCTTGTTCTTGCTCGCAATCGGAAGCGCGTGCGCCGGATCGCAGCCCGGATCGTTCCACGCCGCGACCATCAGCACGTAATCGAGCCCGGGCTCGACGTCCTGCGTCGCGCTGGTGGCGCCGAGTTCGATCTTGCCGAACTGCACGCCCCGATACGATACCTTGCACAGGGTCCAGGGCGGCTGGGTCCCCGGGACTTCGGGGTTGTTGAAGTCGTTCTTGAGCTGGACGTGGGCGACTCCGGCGGAGTCGTCGTCATCGCTGCCGCAGCCGGCGCTTCCGACGAGGGCGAGGAGGGCGCCACCGATGAACGCGAGTGTCCGGGAAGCGAAAAAAAGCACTGCGAATCTCCTGTGTGGCACGACTTCAAACCTTCGTGCCACGCGAGAGATACGCCCGGACAGGGAGACTGTCAACGCTTGCGTGCGGGGGACTTCCGGGCTGCAGGCTTCTTCGCTGCGGGCTTCTTCGCTGCGGGCTTCTTCGCTGCGGGCTTCTTCGCTGCGGGCTTCTTCGCTGCGGGCTTCTTCGCTGCGGGCTTCTTCGCTGCGGGCTTCTTCGCTGCGGGCTTCTTCGAGGCTTCCGCGTCGGCAGTCCCGAAGCGCACCGCCCACGACTCGATCGCGGACGCGGGCATCTCGACCGCCTCTGCCAGCAGCTCGCGCCCCAGCCACTGCACGGTGCGCTGCTTGTTGGCCTTGGCGCGCATCTGCATCTCGATCGCGCTGATGAGGAGGATGTCCCAGAGACGGATGAAGGCCTTGTCGAGGGGGCTTCCCTCGGTGAAGTCGAATTCGATCGCGCCCTTCCGGGTCTCGACGATGACGGCGCGGGGTTCGATCTTGGTGCCTCGGGAGGAGGGCTTCCTTGCCATGGCGAGCTCCTTGGAACGGGATGGGAGGGTCCTGCGAGGGCCCGCGCGTGGCGTGACATGGACGGGACGCGCAGGCAATCCGATCTGCAGTGGAGAGGCTCAGCCGCCGCGGGCGGCGCGGACGAACGCGCGCACGCGCTCGACATCGACGGGACGGCAGATGTCGCCCTGCTCCTTGATGCTGCTGCCGACGATGATGCCGTCGGCCACGGACAGGAAGGCGCCGACGTTGGAGGCATCGGTTCCGGATCCCAGCAGGATGGGGGTGTCTCCCGCCAATCGTTTCGCTTCACGAACTTTGTCCAGCGCGGGCGCGTCGCCGGTCATCCGGCCGGACACGATCATCCCGTCGGCTCCGAAGAACCGCGTCCACTCGATGTGTGTGGCGAGGTCGATCCCCGGGAAGCGGACCGAGTGCTTCTTGTCGACGTCGGCGAGGATCTTGATGTGTTCCGCGCCGAGGTCCTTGCGCCTGCGCATCAGGTCGGCAGCGCACCCTTCGTCGATGGATCCGGCGTCCCAGACCCCGGCCCCGGTGAACATGCACACGCGGATGAACTGCGCGCCGCTCGCGATGGCGATGCCGAGCAGGGCCACGCCTCCGTTGTGCACGAGGTTGATGCCCATGGGGATCTTCACGGCATCGCGCACGGCGCGCGCCACGACGGCGTGCGCGGCGATGCTCTCGGGTTGGATGTGCGAGCCGGCGCGGAAGGGGATATCCCACATGTTCTCGACGATGAGGCCGTCGCAGCCGCCCTGCTCGATGGCGCGTGCATCCTGCACCGCGTGCTCGACGATGGCGTCCATGCCCTTGCCGTCGTAGCCGGGCGCCCCGGGCATCGGCCAGGCGTGAACCATGCCGATGACGGGCTTGGAGGTTCCGAAGATGTCCGCGAGGTCCTGGATGCGGACGGCGTCGAGGTGCTGTTTCCAGGCGGGAATCACGCTTCGTCTCCTTGACGGGATGGCCAGTGGTCGAGGGCGCCGGATCGCTGCAGCTCCTCGCTGTTGGGGATCGACTCTGCGGATCCTGCGCGGGAGGCGGTGAGCGCGCCGAGGGCGTTGCCGACGCGCCCGCAGGCCTCGAGGTTCATTCCTCTCGCCCACGAGAGAGAGCATCCCGCGGCGAAGGCATCGCCGCACGCGGTGGTGTCCACCGGGTTCTCCGCGCCTCCGGGGCACTCGAACCGCACGCCGTCGCTGCCGATCAGCGTGCTGCCCCGGGCGCCGCGCTTGAGCGCGTTGACTGAGGTCCCATGGGCCTGCAGCCAGGCCAGGGCGCGCTCGAGATCGTGTTCGCCCGCGAGCGCCCGAAGCTCGGACTCGTTGAGCAGCATCATGCCGATCTTCGGCCACGCGTTGAGCAGCGTGGGTCGAGCGCGCTCGATCACGGCGAGCCCGAGGTCCATGGCGATGGGGACCTTCGCCGCGGAGGCACGCTCGATCAGGTCCATGGTCGCGCCCCGCTGCGGCTCCGCGAGCAGCGCATACGCCGAAACGAGCAGCAGCTCTGCGAGGTGGATGGGCACGTGTCGCGTCAGGCGCCGATCGAGCGCGACGTTGGCGCCGCGGTGGCTGAAGAGGGTGCGCTCTCCGGACGGGGTGGTGACGACCATGCAGGTGCCGGTGGGTTCGACCCGATCGATCTGGAGATGGGACAGGTCGACGCCGAGGCGCCAGGCGGTGGCCAGGGCGATTTCGGCGAGCGGATCGTCGCCGACGCGTCCGACCAGGGAGACGCCGACGCCCAGGGCACGGGCGGCCACGGCGGCGTTCAAACCACCGCCGCCGCTGCCGATGGCGCGGGACGAGGCCTGGACGTCGTCGCCCTCTGCGGGCAGGGCTTCGACGCGCATGCCGAGGTCGACGTTCACGTCGCCGACGATGTACATCGTTGGCCGGACATTGGGAGTAGGTCTGGGAAGCATGGGCCGGCCTCGTGTAGCCGATGCCGGGTCCGGGATCGAGGGCCTTGGAAGGGGGGCAGGATGCGCTAGCATCGAGACATGACCCCGATG
>JAKLDZ010000453.1 GCA_022703255.1 Myxococcota bacterium
CGGGCGAGCTTCGTGGTGGGCTCGCAGGACAGCGGGTCGGTGGTTGGGATATCGGGGAGGGTCGCGCCCGATCGGTCCACGATTTCGACGGGCATTTGCGCCGGGAGCGAGAGATCACCGGGCCAGGACGCCCGGGTCTTGAGCAGGGTGTGGATGTGTCCGACTTCTGCGGCACAGACAGTGGTGAGGAACGAGGCGATGCGGGAGGGCTGGAGGAGCATGGCCGACGCGGCGGCAGCGTCGCGCAAGGCGTGTTCGAAGTCGGAGGCGTTGGGGAAGCGGTGGCGCGGATCGCGCTGCAAGGCGCGGTCGATTGCGGCAACGAGGGCGGGAGGCAGATCGGGGCGCGTCGCGCTTGCCGACGGGATCGGGTCCTGCAGCACGCGGTGCAGGGTGCGCACGGGGTGCTCGGAGCGGAAGAGGCGTTGTCCGGTGAGGAGCTCCCAGGCGACGATACCGAGGGAGAAGATGTCGGAGCGCCGGTCGATGGGTTCTCCGTTGGCCTGCTCGGGGGAGAAATAGGCGAGCTTGCCGCGCATTTGATCGCGCGTGGATTCGACGGAGGTATCGAGGGCGCGAGCGATGCCGAAGTCGGCGACACGCGCGATGCCGTCCTCTCCGACAAGGATGTTCTGGGGAGAGACATCGCGGTGGACGATTCCGAGCGGGGAGCCGTCGCGAGCGGTGGCCTCGTGGGCGTCGTGCAGCCCGCGGCAGGCGTCGGCGAGAATGCCGGTGGCGACGTCCGCGGGGACCGGGAGGTCGAGGCGGGAGGCGCCGGCAGCGAGTTGGGCGACACTCGCGCCGACGACGAGGTCCATCACGAGGTAGGGGGTGCCGTCGTCGTCGCGGCCGAGGTCGAGGGTTTGCACGACATGGGCGCTGCGGATTCTGGCTGCGAGGCGCGCTTCCTGGAGGAAGAGTTGGACGAACTGCTCGTCGGCGGCGAGGGCTTCGGCGAGGCGTTTGACGGCGACGACGCGTTCGAATCCGGCTTCGCCCTTGACGCATCCGGCAAAGACCTCGGCCATGCCACCGGACGCGACGCGTCCGAGGATGCGATAGCGTCCGAATGACGCGGTGCCGACCGAGGGATCTTCCACGGCAGGAGGCTAACATCGGGGTGGGTGGGGTACAACGGGGTGGGGCGGTGCGGATCGCGAGGAAGGCGAGGGCGAGCACCCAAACCGATTGCGCGTGCGGAGAAGGGGGAAGAGAATGGGGGCATGCGAGATTGCCCCGGACGGTTCGGGCTGTGGAGTTGGATTGCGCTGGTTGCGTGCGCGAGTGCGGTGCTTGGAATCGGGTGCAAGGCGAAGGAGCCGACGACTCCGGAGGAGGTAGCCAATCCGATGGTTCGGATACCGGGGGGGAAGTTCCTGATGGGATCCGAAGACGGGGCATCCGACGAGAAGCCGGCGCACGAGGTCGAGGTGGCGAGCTTCGAGCTGGATCAGGGGGAGGTCACGGCGAGGCAGTACCTGGCCTGCGTGCGAGCGGGGAAGTGCACGCAGACGGACTACAGGTCGCGCTGTGAGCCGCTGCATCGGGAGGGGGCCAAGGAGGGCGAGCGAGGCGACGAGCGTCGGGCGATGACGTGCGTGGATGCGAGTCAGGCGGAGGCTTTTTGCCGTTGGATGGGGAAGCGGCTGCCGACGGAGGAAGAGTGGGAGTATGCAGCGCGGGGAGTGGACGGGCGGAAGTACCCGTGGGGGAACGAGGACCCGGTCGATCCCACGTGCTGGAAGAACGGGCGCAGGCCACCGGGGGCGTGTCCGGCGGTGGTCGTTCCGTCGGAGGGGTTGCATGGATTGCGCGACATGGGAGGCAATGTGACGGAGTGGACGTCGTCGGGGCATTCGGCGGAATACGGCAAGCCGCAGAGGCCGGACTTCCGGGTCGCGCGCGGGGGGAGCCAGGCGAGCCAGAGCTTTCGCGAGCTGCGTGCGACGTATCGAACCCCCCTGGAGCCGAAGCAGTCGGGAGACTGGCTCGGTATCCGCTGCGCGCGGTGAGAGACTTCGAATCACGCGGAGCGCAGCGAAGAGCGCACGGATGGCCTCGTGTCGCAGGTGACCCGGGAACAGCGCGGCAATCCGCGATTACCGTCGTGGCGCACGACGCGAGCGCGGAGGTGTGCGTCGCTCGGCCGTGACGTATTCCACGCAGGTGCCTCGCTGATTCTGCGGACACGCGATGCGAACGTGGAAGTGATCGTCGTGAGAGAGGGCGTCGGGCGGCTGCCGCAGCGTGACCTGGGCGCGGGCGAGGAGCGACGACGACGCGCGGCTCGCGCGGGCGAAGGCCAGGAGTCGGTCTCTCAGGTGCGATGCGATGAAGATCGCGGTGACCCGTGCCTCCCGATCGTTCAGCCACAGCTCGACCAGCGCCCAGTTGCGGGCGTCGTCGAACCGCAGCCCTCCGCGGGTGTGTCCGCTCTCGTCCACCGCGAGGAACTGCGATGGATCGCGTGGGCGACCGTCCTCGCCCTGAAGGTAGAAGACGACATCGACGTCGCGGCCGCTCTCGTGGGAGCGGTGGCGCAGGACGTCGCCGCCGGAGCGGCGGGACAGGTCGCCGACGCGCATGACGGAGCCGGGGAAACGCGCAGCGATCGTGTCGGCGCTGCGGTGGAGCATGCCGACGAGTTGAGGCAGGCCGAATCGTGCGGTGTGGCCCGGCAGGACGTGCAATGCGCTGGAGGAGAACAGCTCCAGGCCGTCGGCGAGGAAACCCTCGTTGGGAGAGCCGATGCTGCGCGCCTGGTTCGCCGCGATGCCGGGCTTGCCGGCGTGGGAGTCGATCACGCGCCTGGGCTGTGCCGACGCACGCGCGGCGAGGGAGAGGACTCCCGCGAGGGCGATGCAGAGGGTGGGCAGGCGCTTCACGCCGTCGATGATCCACGGGGGGGAGCGCAGGGCCAAGTTAGGGGGCCCGCCGGGGTTGCCCTCGGGCCCGGATCGACCACAATGGGCCCGATGACCCTGCCCGAATCCGGATGTCTCGTCTGCGGAAGCGCTCTTGAATACGCCCCGTCGGCGAAGAGCGTGACCTGCGCCCTGTGCGGCGCATCCGCCCAGAGCGAGGTGGCCTGCACCCGAGGCCACTTCGTGTGCGACGCGTGTCATCGCGCCCCCGCGCTCGACGTCATCGAGCGGACGTGCGCCTGCTCGACCAGCCTCGATCCGGTGGCGATGGCGCTCGCGATCATGCGGGCGCCGTCGGTCAAGCTGCACGGTCCGGAGCACCACTACCTGGTGCCGGCGGTGCTGCTGAGTGCGATGCTCGAAGCGAAGGGGCGGCGGGAGGCGAAGCTGGGAGCGCTGAAGGAGGCGCGCCGGCGGGCGGAGATGGTACCAGGTGGCTTCTGCGGCACGCACGGCAACTGCGGAGCGGCCGTGGGCACGGGCATTTTCGCGAGCGTGGCGTTTGGAGCCACGCCGCTGGCAACGCAGTCCTGGGGGTGGGCGAACGAGCTCACCGCGCGCAGCCTGCTGCGGATTGCGACCCAAGGCGGACCGCGGTGCTGCAAGCGGGACACGTTGCTCGCCCTTCTCGAGGCGATCGTGTTCCTGGGCGAGAAGACAGGCATCCAGCTTGCGCGCCCGGAGGCGATCTCGTGCGAGTTCTCCGAGCGGAATCGGGAGTGCATTCAGGAACGGTGTCCCTTCTTCCCGGGCGGCAAGGGCTGAGTGCGCCGGTTCCGTCGGATTCGCCAGACCCGATTGAATGACGCGGAGGGCGTCGCGCCAGCGATCAGGGCCCCTGCTCGGCGTTGACGAGCACGGCCCCGGGGGGGCTGGGGAAGGCCTGACGCACGCGTGCGAAGTCGATACTCAAGCGGGAGCCCGCATACGCGCTGAAGCGGACCTGCATGGGGGCCGTGAAGGCGTTGGTGACGGTGAGCGAATCCACGACGGCGAAGTCCCGCCGGAACCGGTGCGTCGTGGGGAAACGCTCGATCGAATAGTAGTGGCCGTTGGGGGAATCGACCGCAAATTTGCTGCCTACTACGTTTCCCGAGGAGGAGTAGAACTCGGGGACGAGGTCGCCGGATGTGCGGCTGATCCACAGGCTCCAGGGTGCGTTGTTGACGAAATCGTTCTCCCGCTGGAATCCACCGCAGAACCACTGGGAGTTGTTCACCACCGGCGCTT
This sequence comes from Myxococcota bacterium, assembly GCA_022703255.1. GTDB lineage: Bacteria > Myxococcota_A > Polyangia > Polyangiales > Polyangiaceae > JACRCQ01. The sequence goes on from JAKLDZ010000453.1 coordinate 4,158, forward strand.
CGACAGCCATCCAGAAGTCGACCGCATAGCGGACTCCCCAGGTCGCCCCGGCTGATCGGATCGAGCCGCCGACGTTCGTGCCGTCGAGGATCACCGCGCCGTTGAAGAAGTTGACATTGCCCTGCTGCGCCCAGGCGCTGCTCGAGGCATCGAAGGGCGCGAACATGTCGAACACGCCGGTGTTGGCGACAATCGGGGGTGGAGAGGGGTTGTCCAAGTAGAGGAACGTGTCCGAGTCCGTGGCGCCGACGGCGATCGCCTTCTGGTTCCTGAACCAGACGATCTGCCGGACGCCGAGGACATCGATGTGGCGAGCGACGTTGGTCCAGGTCTTCGCGGCGGCATCCCAGCGCACGATGCGCCAGGCGTCGAAGGGAGCGGGGGCGTTGTCGAGTGCAGCGGTTTCGACGGGCAGCGGGACCTGATAGCCGGCGGGCAGATCGATCGAGGCATTGTTGGTGATATCGATGCGCCAGCGCGCGTGGAAGGCGGCATTCCACCAGGGAGGATCGTAGACGACGCCGGCATCGGAGCCGCCCTG
>JAKLDZ010000454.1 GCA_022703255.1 Myxococcota bacterium
GCAGATCCGCGGCGCCGGACATGAGAGCGGAGGCCCCGGGCACGGCAGCGACGACGGTGACCGAAGCGCCCGCCGTCGAGGCGGCGACGGCAGCAGCGCTGCCTGCCACGCCGGCACCGATCACGAGGACGGTGCGCGATCTCACGAGCGACCTCCGGGGTGGATGCCGGCTTGGGAGCGGAGCAGCGCGATGGCCAGCGCCTCCTGGCGTGCCTGCACGGGACCGAGCCCCGGGAGGCGGGAACGGGCCATGCGCGACAGGAACGACGCCGCCTGTCGCAGCCCCTCGCGCGGGTCGAGGCCGAGCTCGTCGGCGACGATCGCCCCGCAGCGAAGAGCGCAGCGCATCCCGCCGCAGGGCCCCATTCCCATCCGCGTGCGCCGGGCGACGTCGTCCACGGTGCGCGCAAACTCGTGTCGTAGGACGAAACGAATCTCCGCGTCAGAAATCGCCTCGCAGGTGCACACGATGGCCGAGCGGGAAGCGTCGGCGTTCCAGAGCTCCGCGATGCGTGCGGCGCGTGAACCGTGACGGTAGATCAGCCTGCGAGCGGCCACCGGGTCGATGCCGTGAGCGCGGGCGAACGCGGCGGGCTCGATCGTTTCTTCGCCGCCGGGAAGAGGACGCTGGTGGGTCGTGCACGTGGCGGAGCAGCCCAACACAGGCGCGATGCGATCGGTCATCTGCTCGGCGAAGGCGCGGTAGCTGGCGAGCTTGCCGCCGAGCATGGAGAACAGTCCGGGGGCGCCGTGCCCCGCGTGGTCCACGATCTCGTTCTCGCGCGACAGGGCGTCGGGGATCGGACCCCACGCGTGCAGCGTGGGGCGCACGCCGGCGAACGTTCCGATGATGCGCGCGGTGCGGATCGACGGCATCACGCGCGCCACGGCCTGCACCAGGTAGCGCACCTCGTCGGCGGTCGCGTGGACGCAGTCGAGATCGCCGTAGAAGTCGGTGTCGGTCGTGCCGAGCACGCTGACGTTCTGCCACGGCTCGACGAAGACCAGGCGGTTGTCGATGGTGGTGACGGAAACCGCGTGGTTGGACAGGCGGCGATCGAAGACGACGTGGATGCCCTTGCCCGGGCGCACCGCCGCGGAGCGAGGAGGCAGGCCCGCGAGAGAAGCGGTGATCGGTCCCCAGGCGCCCGTCGCATTGACCACGATCGAAGCGCGGATGGATCCGCTGCGTCCCGTGAGACGATCCCGAAAGCGCACGCCGGTGACGGCGCCCTGCGGACCCTCGCGAAGGATTCGGTCCGCTGTGGTGTGCACGAGCACGCTAGCGCCGTGCTCGACGGCGTCGACAGCGTTGGCTGTGCACAGCCGGCTTCCGTCGATGCCCCACTCGTCGAAGGTGATCGAGCCGGCCAGAGCCATCCGGATTCCGGGCTCGATTTGCAGCGTCTCCGCGGGCGTGAGGCAGGTGTGGGGCTTGCCCCGCTTGAGGGGTTGGAAGCGGTCGTAGGCGCCGAAGAAGGCGTCCACCAGCGTGAGGTAGACGCGCGAGCCGAGGCCGGCGGCGATCGGCATGATGAAGGGGATGCGGAACAGCAGGTGCGGGGCGATGCGCTGGATGAATCCCGAATCGACACAGGACAGCCGGGTCACCGACGGGTTGTCGGTGAGGTAGCGGGGGCCGCCGTGGATCATGCCGGAGGAGTTGCCGCTCGCACCGAAGGCGAGGTCATTGCGTTCGAGCAGGGCAACGCGCAAACCTCGCAGGGCGCAGTCTCGCGCGACGCCGGTGCCGTTGACGCCGCCGCCGATGACGACGACATCGGTCTCGGAGGGAGGGGACGGCGGGGGGACGTTGTGGGGCTGCACGTGAGCGGATCCGGTGTACCGCAACCGGGGGTTGCGTGCACGCGGTGGGTCACCGGGGCGGTTCGGTGTCAGCGGGGTGCTTGCGTGGTTGCTTGCGACGGACGAGACGGTCGAGGAGGCTGTCGAGGCACTGGCAGAGGACCTGGTTGCCGTTCTGGCGGTGCGCGGAGAGCGCAGCGACGTAGCGGGATTCCTGCTGGAGGAACCACTCGAGGGTATCGGATTGCAGCGAGGGGGCCGACAGGCCGTAGCCGAGCTTCTCGAGGTAGCGGGCGTTCATCTCCTGCTCGAACTGGTGGCGGACCGGGACGCTGAAGATCGGCTTGCCGAGGTAGATGGCCTCGTGAAGCAGGGACAGGCCGCCGTTGGTGACGACCGCGCGCGCCGACGCGAGGTCGGCGACGAACCCATCCTCGCTGAAGTCCTTGATGACGCAGTTGTCCTCGACCGCGTCGCGGCGGAGCCCGTAGACGACGAAGCTCCTGTTTCGCAGCTTCTTGAGGGTCGGCAACAGTTGCTGATCGGAGGTCGAGGTCTGGTAGACGAGCACGTGATCCCCTCGGGTCGGACGCACGTCGAGCACGGCTTTGCGCAGGATCGGCGGCACCAGCGTGGTGTTGTGGGCGAACTTGCCGCGGACCTTCGGGAAGAAGAACGTGGTGATGAGGTAGTGGTCGCACCCCGGGAGCTTCGCCTTCACGAAGGTCTTGGTGGTCTGGAAGTCGAGCTCGAGACCGTCCTGGATGTCCTTGTCGTGCTTGCAGCGGTGGATGATCTGCTGGTTGTCGATCGAGATCACAGGCAGGCCGTGACGCCGCGCGAACAGGTGCGCGAACGAGTCGAAGTCGCTGATCACCAGATCGGGACCGAAGCCGCGCACCTCCTCGAAGTACGCCGAGGCGTTGTCGAGGATCATGCGCGGCGACAGCAGGACGTTGTGCAGCAGCGACCGCTCGCGATTCACGGCGCCGTTGTCGTAGTGGAGCGTGAGCCCGGCGATCTCGACGACGTCGGGGAAGGCCTGGGAGAGGAAGTGGAACGCGCGACCCGAGGCGACGATCTTGACGGAGTGACCTCGCGATTCGAGGTGCTCGATCACGACCTTGGAGCGGGTCGCGTGACCCATCCCCTCACCAACGACACCGTAGAGCAGCTTCATGGGGGAGCGGCATTATTGCACGGGCGCTCGCGGGGAGGGGCTCGCGCAGGGGATCGATGCTCCGCAATGCACGCAGCGAGAATCAGCTCCCTCACATCAACCCGAAGTACCCCCCGATCTTCAAACCGGCGATGGCCATCCCGTTGCCCCCCACGCGGATGGGATCCTGCGCACCCAACCCGCTGCTCACCTTGTCGCTGCTGCTCAGATCCCGCTCGTAGCCGACCCACAAGCCGACGTCGAACGTCGAGCCGGGCCCCCCGAACACGTACGCTGCCCCTCCGTGCGCCCCGGCATATCCGCAGCTCCCCGACACGGTCTCGGACGGGCGCAGCTCATGGTGCCCGTCCACTCCCGAGTACGTCCGCAGCCCGAACACGCCGAGCAGGTCGAGCCGGATGCGGCCGAGCTGCGTCGTCACGCCCGCGGTCCCGCCGACCCCGGTGAAGCTCCCACCGCCCAGGTCCACGCCCTTCGCGAAGGTCGGTCCGAACTGCACGAAGTAGCCGCGAAGCAGCACGTTCATGCCGCCGCTGACGAACGGTGGGGTAGGGTTCGCCCAGGCGTTCCATGCGAGCTGCAGGTCCGGGAGCTTTGCGGGGGGCGCCTCCGATGCCTGCGGGTTGTCGGCCGCCGAAGCGCGGGATCCGAAGAGCACGAGTGCAGCCAGGATGGGGAGAGCGCGCAGCAGGGCGGAGAGCTTCATGGTGAGCACCCAGGCACCGATCGTGCCAGCCCCGACCGTATCCGTGAATCAGGTTCCCGACGCAAGTCTCTCGGCAGTCGCGTCTCATCGAACCCGGATCCCGGTCCGGAACCCGACGTGCGGCATCCACCCCTCGGGCGTGCTCCCCAGGCACACGTTGTAGCCGCTGCGCGACGCACGGTGAGCAGGAGCCCATGTCGTCGGCACCCAGGCTCGAGCTGTCTCCAGATCGGGCGACACCCTGAGCCAACTCACGCTGGACGGGCTCCTCCGGGCCGCGTAGAAGCAACACGCCAACGGAGCCGGCGGTGCGCGCACGAGCTCGCTTCCCTGACGCCGTTGGACGTCGAGCCAAGGGGGTCGTCGTGCAGAGCTTGAGAAGCAAGGTCCTGAACTTCGCCATGCGGAACCGCCACCTGTTGGAGGGACGGCTTCACCGCGAAGCATTCAACGCCCAGACATCGATCCAGGCGTTCCGCGAGCAGTGCGAGAAGGGCGCTGCCAGACTCGCCAAGCTGCCTCCCGGCGTGACCGTGGAGCCCGGAACCATCGACACCATGCGCTGCGAGTGGCTGGTCCCTTCCGGGGCCAACCGCGACAGGGGCGTGCTGTACGTGCACGGCGGCGGCTACGTCTCGGGATCGTGCGCCGACCACCGGGGCTTCGTCGCCAAGCTCGCGGCGCGCACCGGCCTCGCAACCCTCACCTACGAGTATCGCCTCGCGCCCGAGCATCCGTTCCCCGCCGCCGTCGATGATTCGATCGCAGCGTACCGCTGGCTTCTTGCGACCGGGCTGTCTCCCGATCACATCCTGGTCGCCGGGGAATCGGCGGGCGGAGGTCTTGCTCTGGCCCTGCTGCTGGCGTTGAAGGAAGCCGGACTGCCTCTGCCCTGCGGCGCCGTCGCGATCTCGCCGTGGACCGATCTGACGTGCTCGGGGGAGTCCTACCGCACCAAGGGCAAGGTGTCGGTGGCGCCGGCCGAGTCGTGGACGGTCTTCAG
>JAKLDZ010000455.1 GCA_022703255.1 Myxococcota bacterium
TCACGATGCTCGGCGACATCGAGCTCAACTTCATCAACTTCGTCGCGTTCCCGATCGCCTTCGGCATCGGTGTGGACTACGCGGTCAACATCGCCTGGCGCTACAAGCTCGACGGCTCGGGCGATGCTGGCGCGGCGATTCGATCGACGGGAGGTGCAGTGGGGTTGTGCTCGCTCACGACGGTGATCGGGTACTCGTCGCTGCTGCTGGCGGAGAACCGGGGCTTGTACTCCTTCGGGCTCGTGTCGGTGATCGGAGAGGTGACATGCCTGGTCGCCGCGGTGGTGCTGGTGCCCGCGGTGCTGAGGGTGACGCAGTGCAGGCGCGCGCTGCACGGGGGGCGGGGGCAGGTGCGTGCGACCCATCGTGCGATGACGGGGAAGTGATCCGGGGGGCCTCCCGCAGCGACTTGCATCCGTTGCGCGGGCTCACCATGATGCACCGCCATGGAACGCATCGCACTCAACGCCCTCGCCGCCATCGCCGCTCGCCACAGCACACGCGCCTACTCGTCGGACCCCGTGTCCCGCGAGGAGCTCGAGCTCATCGTGGACGCTGCGCGCCGGGCCCCCAGCGCCAACAACGTGCAGCCTTGGGAGTTCGTGGTGGTGACGGAGGCAGAGACGCGCAAGCGGATCGCCGCGCTGGCGCAGTACGGCAAGTTCATCGCCGACGCCCCGGCGTGCGTGGCGGTGTTCTGCAAGGACGTGAAGTACTTCCTCGAGGACGGCGCGGCCGCGACGGAGAACCTGCTGGTGGCCGCGGCTGCGCTCGGAGTGCAGTCGTGCTGGGTGGCAGGCGACAAGAAGGACTATGCGCCTGCGGTCGCGAAGGTGCTGGGGGTTCCCGAAGGCCACCGGCTGGTGGCGCTCCTCGCGCTCGGCCACGCGAGCCGTACGGAGGTGCCCACGCCGAAGCGCGAGCTGTCGAGCGTGCTGCACTGGGAGCGCTTCTGAGCCCGCGCGCGCGGCGCTAGGGGTTGCAGCGCCCCGGATCGATGACGTACAGCGGGTCGCGCAGGTCCTTGGCAACGTTGCCGGCCCCGCCGAACTTGTCGCGGCTCCAGGGATCGAAGTGCATGAGCGACGGCTCGCTCCACCCCTGGTCCGGGCGCACGAATCCCTGGTCGGTGAGATCCGAGACCATCGGGTAACCCGACTCGCCCGCGTTGACCATCGGCGCATCGTCGGGTCGCGTCCGGGGCGTACACCCGCCATAGTCGCACACGAAGCTGAAGTTGCAGACCTGCAGGGACAGGTAGCCGCCGTGCTTGCCGTAGGAGGAGTACACCACCGGATACGGCCTTCCCTCCCGCTGCATCGTCTCGCACGGGTGGCAGCCGGGGACGGCGCCGCAGGTCATGACGCTCTCGCACAGGGTGCCCTGGTGGGCGATGGCGCGCACGGCGAGGATGCCCTCCGGGGGAGGTACCGAGGGATTCACGAGCGCCGAGAAGACCTCGCTGTCGCCGGGATGACCGCGGGCGCCGCAGTCGTGCTGATAGAGCGCGACGTAGCGCACGACGAGGAGGCCTGCCCTGGGGTGCGGTGACACGCGGTACAGCAGCCCGTGCAGCGGACACGGATCCCGATCGGACACCGCGTACGACGGCGCGTAGCGGCGCGCGATCTCCGCCTCGAGACCGTCGGAGATGCCGTCTCGATCGGAGTCGGGGTCCTCGTTCGCGACGGGCTCCGGAAGCCGCAGCCAGTGTGGCCAGGACAGCGGAGAGGGCAGGGCGATGTGCTGCTCGACGCTGGGCAGCAGCGGGACCGCGACGTCCGAGGCGGACGCGCCGGAGCAGGAGAGCGCGTTCGAGGAGACGATCGAGGCGAGGAGTACGCACGCGACGGAAAGGAGTCGTGGCATCGGCCTTCAGCGTACGGGGCGAAACGGCCCGAGTCATGCGCGCAATGAGCTCGGATCACGCGGTCATCGGGGACGCGGAAGAGACGTTCGGCGAGCCGCTCGATCGTTCAGGCGGCAAGGCGCTCGCGGACGAGTTGCGCGGAGCGGGACCGGAGACGGTTGCGGCATCCAACCTCGGAGCACCATGGATGCGACCATGGGGGAGGAGGATCCGGAAGTGCAGACGGACCGCCCGATCGAGGCGGCGTTCCGATCCCGCGCGCGGCGAGCGAGAGCGGCAGTCGCGCTGGCATCGGCCGCCGGCTGCGTGGTGGCCGCGATCGCGTGGCGAAGGGAGCTGGTCGAAGCGGCGAAGGCGTCGTGGGAGGTGGGCTGGTGGGCGCTGTGGACGCTGCCGCTGTTCTGGCTCTGGAACCACGCGGCGTCGGTCGGCTGGCGCACGCTGCTTCCCGGATCGTCGGAGCGGCCGTCGGCGCTGCGGCTGGGCGTGATTCGCATCCAGGCCCAGGCGGTCAACCTCGTGCTCCCCACCGGAAGCGTCGGCGGAGACATCGTGCGGACGGCCCTGGTGGCGCACCGGCCCGGCGGGTGGACCCGCGATGCCCCCCCCGTCGCGCTCGACACCGCTGCGTCGGCCGTGGCCGGCATGCTGTTCAGCGTCGCCGGGCTCGCCCTGTTTCCCTCCAAGTCGCCGGGCGGCGTCATGGCGATGGCGCTGCTGCTGGGGCTCGCCGTGTTGCTCCTCTGCGGCGTGTACTTCACCCCGTCGCTCGCGCGGCTGGCGGTACGGCGCGGCTGGGGACGTCGCCGCCCCACGCTGCAGTCGCTGGTGCGCAACCTCGCGGACTCGCCCGCCCGCATGCGCGCCGCCATGCGTCGCTGCATCGGCTGGCACCTGGTCGAGCGCGTGCTGATGGCGGTCGAAGTACCGGTCATCGCCTACGGGCTGGGAATTCGCATGACCCCGGCCCAGGTGCTGTTCGTCGCGGCGGTCGTGACGGCGATCAGCCTGCTGTTGTTCATCGTTCCGGGTCAGGTCGGCGCGATCGAAGGAGGGATGTCGCTGGCCTTTGCAGCCGTGGGGCTTCCTCCGATCGCGGGGTTGAGCGTCGCGCTGGTGCGTCGGGCGCGGCAACTGGCGGTGATGCTCTCGGGCTTCCTCATCCTGGCGATCTCGCAGGGGCACGCATCGTTTCGCATGACGAACCATCTGGCTGCCGCGGGGGCCACGCCGGCAAGGGTGCCCTCCACGCGCCGTCGGAAGTGAGCGGACAGGGGGAACCGTGCGCATCGTCTATGTTCAACCAGCGGAGAGGCTCGGAGGCGCCGAGCGACAGGGGATCGTCGCCATGCGCCTGCTGCCGCTCTTCGGCATCGACGTCGTGCCCGTGGTCGGTCCCGGCGACGCCGTCCGCAGGGCGCTGGTGCAGTCCGGGATCGGACACGTCTTCTGCCCCGAGTTCCCGGGCGAGTTCGAGGAGCCCGCGCCGTACCCGGAGCGCGTGGCGAGACACGCGCGACACATGCTGTCGCACTATCTGCTCCGGGACCGCATCGCCAACATCGCCCTGGAGCGGGGAGCGGACCTGGTGTTCGCCAGCCGCCCCTTCGGCTGGGTCGCCGGCGGCGCGGGAGCCCGCATGGCCCGCGTTCCCTGCGTGTGGCGCGCCGGAAGCCGCACGACCACCCGCCAGCAACGCGCCTGGCTCCGCCTCGGAAGCAGCCTGTACAAACCCGTCGCCCTCGTGTCCAACTGCCGCGCCGTCGCCGACTCCATCCACCCCCTCGTCTCCTGCCCCTCCTATCTCGTCCCCAACGGCGTCGAGCTCGACCGCTTCGACCCCGACGCCGCCACACCCCGTTTCCGCGACGCCCTCGGCCTGGGCACCGACCCCGTGCTCGGGATCGTCGCCCGCCCCGCACGCGAAAAGGGCTTCGATACCCTCGTGACCGCCCTCGAGAAGCTGTCGAAACGCGTCCCGGAGCTGCGCGTGCTCGTCGCCGGCGAATACCCCGGACGCGGCTACTACGAAGACGTCTTCGCACGCGTCACCCACGGCAGAACCCGCTTCGTCGGCCACGTCGACGACGTCGAAAGCTTCTACTGCAGCTGCGATGTCGTCTGCCTCGCCTCCCTCGAACGCTCGGTCGAAGGCCTCTCCAACGCCGTGCTCGAGGCCATGGCCATGGAACGCCCCGTCGTCGCTACCCTCGTCGGCGGCGTCACCGAGGCGGTCACCCACGGCCAGGAAGGATGGCTCGTGCCCCCGGAGGACCCGGCGGCAATCGTGGAACGGGTCGTGTCCCTGTTGCAGTCGCCGGAGCTGCGCGCGCGGATGGGGGCCGCGGGACGCTCCAAGGTGAAGGCGAAGTTCTCCGCGCACGTCGTCGTCGCACACCTGGCCCAGCTCCTGCGCGAGATCCTCGAGAACTCCCGCTTCCATCTGCGGTCCGTGCAGAAAGCCGCCTCGTAGCACCAAGCGCGTCCGTCGCGCCGCCACACCGCACACACGCGAGCCGCCCCCTGCCGCATTCCCCGGATGGTACTCTCTGCCGAATGCGCTCCTGCCCCTGGCTCCTCCTCGTTGGATTCGCCTCGATGGCAATCCCAGCTTGCGGCTCCGATGGTGAGTCCGTCGCCTCGAACGCTTCCGGTGCATCGGGTCAACCCGACGCCTCCACGGACTCGTCTGCCCCGCTCGACGGGGGAGCGGGCTCCGACGGTTCGACGGGCGGCAGCGCAGGCACCGGCGGCAGCGCAGGTTCCACCGGCGGCAGCGCAGGCACCGGCGGCAGCGCAGGTTCCACCGGCGGCAGCG
>JAKLDZ010000456.1 GCA_022703255.1 Myxococcota bacterium
TCCTTCACTCTCGAGCAAAGCTCCTGATAGAGATCCCTCGTCAGCGCACCATTCCTGGATGCCTTTGCAACCTCGTCCGAGATGGCTTCGAGCTTGTCGTACCGGGCGCCGGTGATCATGGACTCGACCTCACGTGTCGGGGCTTGACTAGCGCATGGCAGATCCGGATCGAACCTGGCGGCGGGCGACGCGGTTCAGGCTGAAGCTGTCGTAATCCGGAAGTCCTGTGCTTACGGCAGACACAAGCGTCACGAACCAGGCCGTGTATCTCCGCTTCTGGAGACTCGCAATGCCGCGGTCCGACGAAATCCTCAAGGGATGTCAATCCGCGACTGCCCGGCGCCGCCGATTTCTGTCAGAGTCGGCTTGGGCACGGAGCCGGTGTCTCCGGATCGACCGCCGACCAGGCAACAGAGCTGCGTGGAAGGGGCTCCTGGAGCGTTGCCCTTCAAGTCTATCCGTCGAACCTCTCCATCTACCTCAGCATGATCGAGGCGACGAACGGGGCAGAGTGAACCTTCGTCGGCGTGCCGTCTACGATCTGCGTGATCGACGGCTGGGACCGGGGCTGCTCGATTGACTTCCAGTTCGAGCTTGCGGCGTCGGATCCGCCAACACCGACGCCCCGCGCCTTCGAGGCGATGTTTCGCCGCGCGCGCGTGACCGCGTCCGGCGGGTCCGCGTTCGGCCTCCTACGACAAAGCTCGGATTCCTCCATCCCCCCCTTCGCGTACGCTGACGCTCGTCAACCCACGGCAGCGCGCATGAACCACCTTCGAGTCCCTCACTTTGTCGCTCTCGCAGCCGCACTCCTTGCCGCTCCGGGCTGCCGATCCAAGGAAGCCACCTTCGAAAGCCGGGTGCGCATCGATCGCGTCGAGATCGTTGGCCGCGACGAGCAGCGCAGCCCCGTGTCCGTCGATGTGTCGTTTTCGTGGGTCGAGTGTCCGGGGACGCAGCGGCAGTCGATTCGTTCAGGGCGTGCCCTGGCGCAGTGTCTTCCCAAGCTGGGCAAGGGCGAGGTCGTTCCCGTCCGGGTGATCTGGGAGAAGGAAGACCACGGCGGCTACGACTGGCACGTGGTCGAGATCGCGGGATGTGCGATTCCGCCCGTCGACGACGACGACTCGTCATTCGAATCGATCCAGGACTGCCACCCGTCGATTCAGCACGGGGCGGTGCTCGGCTTCCATTGCGATCGGCTCCCCGAGGGGGAGCTGCTCGAGAAGTGCCCCTGGTTTCGGAGGCAGTGAGCGCGTGGACGGTCCGCGGCTCCGCGGACTGTCGAGTCACAGCCTCACAGGTCGGTGTACTTCGAGACGCCGAAGGTGTCGCATTGGCGCGGGTCGCCGCTGTCGAAGCCACGACGAAACCAGCGGATGCGTTGGGCGCTGCTGCCGTGGGTGTAGTCGCTGGCGTTCGAGTGCCCCAGGGCGTCGTCGCCGATGGCGTGAGCCGCGGTGACGGCTTCCTTCAAGTCCGCGTCGTCGATCTTCAGCGACGCCCGGGCTGAGTGGCCCCAAATGCCTGCGAGGCAATCGGCCTGCAGCTCCACGCGCACCGAGACCTGGTTCTTGCTCTCGCCGGCGGGCTTGATGCTGGTCGCTCCGATGAGGTTCTGGACATGATGGCCGACCTCATGCGCAATCACGTACGCCTGGGCGAAGTCTCCGGGGGCTTTGAGCCGCTGCTCCATCACGTCATAGAAGACCGGGTCGATGTACAGCTTGCGATCGGCGGGACAGTAGAACGGACCGACCTCGGAGGTGGCGCTGCCACATCCCCCGGTCGACACACTGCCTGAGAACACCACGAGCGTGGGTTCCTGGTACGCCCCAGGCGCGCGCCCGTATGCCTTCCGCGACGAGCGCCAGCCCACCACGCTCGAAGGACTCGCATGCGCCTTCGTCCATTTCGACGGGGTCGCCGCCCGCATCGTGCTCGCTTGCGATGCTCCGCATGGGCGAAGAGCATGGTCTTGTCACCGACACTGACTGACCGTGTAGATCAAGGACGGAGGCGTCTGCGTGAACTGCGCGCCGCCCAGACTGCGTGCGGTCAATGCGCTGCCCCCGGGGCGAACCGGAGCGTCCGGACTCACGCAGTGGCATCTCGCCTCGTCCCGCCTGATGACGCGACTCGGGCCGGAATCTGGAACCTCGCTGCTGCCCGGATTCCGCTCGAGGCGCGGCGTCAGAACGTGCCCGTGATGCCGAGGCTCCCTCCGCGAGGGCCTGCCATCGCGCTCGGCGTGACCTGCCAGTCCGAGTCCGGACGACGCGGCGAGGGTCGATCGTCGGCGAGGAACAGGGCATCGATGAGCGAGGCGGCGGCGATACCGATCGACCCGTAGATGACCGGATCGTCGCAGGTCGCATTGTCCTCCCAGGAGCACCCGCCGAACCCCACCACGAGCCCGGTTGCCGGCAGCAGGAAGCGCATGGCGCCACTGCCCAGGGCGCGGCCCCAGTTGCCACGCACGGCGTGAACGATCGGGCCTCCGGCCACGTAGCCGCCAAACGCCGCCCCGAATAGCGTGACATCCTCCGCGAAGACTGCTCCGTAGGTGGCGGTCAGCGTCACGGCATCCACCACCAGGATCTGCCATCCATAGTGCGTTGGCGTGAAGCCGGAGTCCGTGTCCTTCGCACCGCCAGCCGGCTGGGCTGCCGGCGGAGGCGACGCCTGCTCCTGGGTGGCGCGCTCGATCTCGGGCCGGTCGTTGGCGCGAGCGGCCCGCGGCGTCGCGAGCGTGGCGCCGGTGAGCGCAAGAGCTGCAACCGTTCTCGAGGTTCTCGTCATCATCGGGGGCCAGTGCCGTTGGCGAAGACTAGTCCGTGACCTCGGCCCGAGGGAAGAGCCTCACGGCTCATAGAGCTGGATCCGCTTGTCGGGCACCCGCCGCTGCAGCCGCTCCATCGCGTCGCTCACCCTGCGAACGATCTCCCGCTTGTCGAGCGTCAGAAGCCGCCGATCGCGCATCAGCACACGCCCTGCGACGATCACCGTCTGCACGTCGCTCGCCCGCGTCGCGTACACGAGCGTCGCCGGAATGCTGTGCAGCGGCTGACAGTGCGCGCCGCCGATGTCCACCAGGATCAGATCGGCGGCGAACCCCGGGGCGAGGTGTCCGAGCTTGTCGGGCGCCCCGTAGACCGCCGCGCTTCCTCTCGTGGCGACATGCAGCGTTTCGGCCAGGGTCATCGATTCCGGGGCGCCAGCCCGATCCTTCTGCACCATTGCCATCAGGCGCATGCTCTCCCAGACATCGAGCGTGTTGTTGCTCACCGCTCCGTCGGTGGCGAGTCCCACCGGGACGCCCGCCCTGCGCAGCGCGAGCACCGGTGTCGTCCCCATCGCCAGCTTCAGGTACGTCTTCGGCGCGCACGCTACGCCTGCCCCGCTGCGCGCCAGGATCCCGATGTCGTCTTCGGTGACCCCGCAGCCGTGCGCGACGATGCAGCGATGATCCAGGACGCCCGTCTGCTCGAGCACTTGAATCGGCGTGCGCCCGTGTCGGGCGACGCTCGCCTCGGTCTGGGCGATCGTCTCGGCTGCGTGGATGTGAATCCCGACGCCGAGACGGTCCGCCTCGCGCGCGGTCTGACGGAGGAAGTCGTCGTCGCACGTGTAGGGCGCGTGGGGAGCCATCCACGTGGTGATGCGCCCGTCTTCCTGGCCGTTCCACTCGGCGGCGAATCGGGCGCTGCGCTCCAGCCCCTGCTTTCCCCCGCTGCCGAACACCGCCCATCCCAACCCCGCGCGAATCCCCGCCTCACGCACCGCTTCGGCGGCGCGATCCATGAAGAAGTAGTGGTCCGCGACGGCCGTCACGCCGCCCTCGATCAGCTCTGCCAGCCCGAGCTGCATTCCCCAGTAGACGTCGTCCTCCCGGAGATTGCTCTCGAGGGGCCACATGTACTCGTTGAACCAGGTCTCCAGGCTCACGTCCTCGGCGAGCCCGCGAAAGATCACCATCGGCACGTGAGCGTGCGTGTCCACAAGGCCCGGCATCGCGACCATGCCCCGCCCCTCGACGACCTCCTCGCAGTCCTCCGGTCGGGTGGTCCCCGTCGGGGACACGGCGCTGATGAGCCCGCGGTCCACCACGAGGTCGTGGTGCCGCAGGACCGTGGTCTCGCTGGGCTCGCAGCGAAGTACGTGGCAATCGCGGATGAGCAGGTCGTGCATGGTCTCTGCGTAGACCAAGACGACGACGCAGGGAAGGGCGGGGGGCCGAGGCTTCGACGCGCTCTGCGCGACATCTCGATCGCTTCCCGCACCCGGCGGAACGTCGGGCCGCCGATGGCCAGATCCGGTTCTTGCCCGATGATCCAGCGGTTCATCGCATACCGCTCCTCGGAGTGCGTCACATCGTTGCCCTCGAACGGAGCAAGTATGTCGAGTGCGAGATCAGGGGGCTGCAGCGCTGTGGGGACCCGTGCAATGGCGGCACGCGCGTCCGGCGCCCTCGTCGCCGGCACGAGTTCTCGGTGGCGTTCAGTTGTGGTGCGAGGTCAGTCTGTCCGTCGTGCTCGCGCCGGCGCATGGCCGCGGCGAGCGCACATCTGAGAGCAGCGCATGGGGCGCAAGAAGGACTCGCGGTGGTCGGCGGACGCACTTCCGCGCAAGGCGCGGCCTTCGGTGCGATCGGCTCCCCGAGGGGAATCTGCTCGACAAG
>JAKLDZ010000457.1 GCA_022703255.1 Myxococcota bacterium
TTGCCGGTGACGAGGTCGGAGCCGGCGATGACCTTGCGCAGGTTGCGCGCGGTCTTCACGGCGCCCTTGAAGCCGCGCAGCAGGTGCAGGCGGTCGTCGTAGGGCTTCATGTTCGCGAGCAGCGCCTCGAGGCTCATCGCCGCGGCGATCTCGGCCTGCTTCACCCAGCGCTCGGCGTCGAACAGCGTGAGGCACGACATGCCGGTGATCAGGTTCGACCCGTTGATGGCGGCGAGGCCATCGCGGGCCTGCAGCCCTGGAATCGGGATGCCGGCCTTCTCCATGGCGATGCGCGAGGGGAGGCGCTCTCCCTGGTAGAAGACCTCGCCTTCGCCCATCAGACACAGGGCGATCTGGCTCATGGGGGCGAGGTCACCGCAGGCGCCGACGCTGCCCTTCTCGCACACGACGGGGGTGAGCCCCTTGTTGAGCATGGCGACGTAGGTGAGGGGGATTTCGGGGCGGCAGCCGGAGTGTCCCTTGGAGTGGACGTTGATGCGGCTGAGCATGGCGGCGCGCACGTGCTCGACGGGGCACGGATCGCCGATGCCCGCGGCGTGGTTGTAGATCAGGTACTTCTGGAACTGCTGCACCTGCTCGTCGGTGAGCACCACCTCGGACAGCTCGCCGATGCCGGTGTTGACGCCGTACATGATCTCGCGAGCGACGATCTTCTTCTCGAGCATCCCGCGGCAGGTCCGGATCCGCTCCAGCGCTGCGGGTGTCAGCTCCACGGGCTCGTTGTTCCGCGCTACACGCACCACGTCTTCGATGGTCAGGCCGGTGCCGTCGATACGTACGGTCATGGAAGGTCCTCCTTCGGTCTCTCTACGCCCCAGGCGGGCCTCGGTCTTACCATCGCCATGCAACGAGGGAGGCCGATATTTCACGGGAGCGCCCGACAATCGCGCAGGCACAACCCGCTGGTTGGTGCCTCACGATCGGGCTACGCTTGCGCCGATGCACCCGCGCAAGCTCACGCCCTTCCTCGCCCCCGCGGTCCTCGCGGGACTGCTCGCAGGCTGTGGAGACGACGCGTCGTCGGACTGGACCCCGCCGGTAGACGGGGGGGGCTGGCAAGACGGCACTTCGGGCGCCGACGGGTCGGCGGATGCCGGGCACGACGGGGCGATGGAGGCAGCGATCGACGCGAAGAGCGACGCGGCGCAGGACGCATCGGAGCCACCTGCGGACGCGGCGGTGGACGTGGCGCCCGACGCGCCCCCGCCGGTGGAGTACTCGTTCGTGGCCTTTGCGGACAACCAGTTCGCGACGGCGAGCTGCACCTCGGGCGTGCCGGAGCGATTGGCGATTCCGAAGGCGATCCTGCAGCTCGGTGCGAAGTTCGCGATCGAGGCAGGGGACCTGATGGATCACGGCTACGAGGACGGCTCGTACGAGAAGCTGGTCTCCTGCTACCAGGACATGATCGCGTCGATCCCGTTCTTTCCGGCGCCGGGCAACCACGACATGTCGAGCAGCGGCCTGAACAAATTCAAGCCGTTCCTCGAGGCGCAGCTGCAGACGCGCAACCCGGCGGCCTACGGCGCGGACTACGCCAAGGACTTTTCGGTCGTCTACGGGGACGACCCGAACACGTACTCGAAGAACCCGTCGGATCCGGGACCGACGACCGACGTGCCGAGCGGTTTCTCGTGGGAAACGTTCTACGCGTTCCGGTATGCGAACGCGTACTTCCTGTCGTTCGAGCAGGGGACGCGGTGGTGGACGAACACGCCGAAGTCATGGGTGGAGAAGCACCTGAAGGCGGCGCGGGCGGATTCGACGATCGATCACGTGTTCGTGTACATGCACCACCCGATGTACTCGAGCACGATGGCGGAGACGGGGGACAGCGAGTGCATCGCGCCGGTGCGCAAGCACTACGAGGCGTTGTTCCGCCAGTACGACGTGACGGTGGTGTTCTCGGGGCATGCGCACTTCTACGACCACTTCTACGTGCCGGACGACGGGCACGCGACGCGGGGGATGGCGTCGCCGTATCCGCACGACGGCGCGGGGGTGCACTACATGGTGACGGGGGGCGGGGGTGGGCCGCTGCCCAACTCGGACTGCGACCCGATGCCGGGCGAGCAGCAGGACGTGAGCCATGCATTCGGGCAGGCGCGCGGCTGCGGCTACCACGTGACCCACGTGAAGGTTTCGGGCAAGAAGCTCGCCATCGACGTGGTCGGCGTGGACGGCAGCGAGTCGTCGTTCACCACCTCCACGATGGACAGCTTCCGGATCGAGTAGTCCGTCCTCCGCAGCAGGCCGGAAAGCCACGCATGCCGATCGTCGGGCACGCGACGCGTCGGCGCTCGACAACGTGTCCCGAGTTGCGCTACGCAAGGGAACCATGGCCATCGGACCTGCTGATCTGCGAACGATCCCCCTGTTTCAGGACATCACCGACGCGCACCTTGCCGAGCTGCTCAGCGTGTTGGAGCACGTGGAGCTCGCGGAGGGTCAGGAGCTGTTCCGCGCGGGCGAGAAGTCGACGCACCTGGTGCTGCTGACGCGGGGCGAGATCGCCTTGAAGGAAGGCAACGACATCCGCTTCCGGCTGCGTCCCATCGCGCCGATCGGGGAGCTGGGCGCGCTGACCGGGCTGCGCAGGCACACCACGGCGGTGGCCACGGCGAGCTCGGAGATCCTGCGCATCAGCACCACGGATCTGATGGAGTTCTTCGAGTCGCACGGCGACGTCGCGTTCCCCTTCTATCACAACCTCACGCGGGTCGTTGCCGACAAGATCCGCCGCGACACGCGCCGCATGGATGAGATGCGGGCCAACATCATCCGCACGCAGAAGTCGATGAAGAAGCTGCGCGAGCTGGTGCTCGAGGCCGAGGACACGGTGGTCAGCAAGCCGGTGTTCGAGACCCTCGACGAGCTCATCGAGCACAACCGTCGTTGGCACTACATGGTGGAGCCGGCGCACACGCTCCTGGCGATCGCGAGGCTCGACGACGGGACGCAGCTTGCGGTGCACGAGATGAGCACGGACTGGATCCGCGTGGCACCGGCGCCCGGACTCAAGCAGGGAGCCTACTGGTCCGGCGTGCTCGTGATCCCCACCGGGGAGATCCCGGTCAGCGGCACGATCGACAACGTGACCCCCGACGGCGCGCTCATCCAGCTCGACATGCTCATCGCGTCGTATCACGCGACCCTCGAGGAGTACCTCACGCGGGTCCACATGCTCGACTTCGTGGTCTGATCAACTCCCACTCTCCATCACCCATCGTCCTGCGCCGATCGACGCGAAGCGCACCCGACCCTCGGTCGCCTTCGCGCGCTGTTCGCCCCCTGCCCCGCGCAGCACCGCACCGGGCCACCCCTGCGGCAGCACGAACGACAGGTGGGGCACCGCCCGATCGATCACGACGGCGATCGGATCGGCGCCGGTGAGCCCGGCGTCGGCAAGGGCCACGACGGTCGATGCGGAGCCGGACTCGACGGAATGGACGCGGACCTCGCGGGCCTTGGAGTCGATCGTGACATCGGCCCCGGCGAAGGTGCCTTCGCGCGCAGGTGTGACCGCGAGCCACCATGCGCCCGCGTAGCGCGCAGCGCTCGTGCGGAAGCCGACCCTGGGGGGTGCGCTCTGGCGCACGCTCGAGGCGAACAGGTCCATCATCGGCGCGACGGCGTCCTCGACCACCTGCAGGCTGTGGCCTCCGCGGTCCGGTGCGATGAGCCTGTGGTGCGTGAACCCCGAGCGCGCGTCGGCATCGGCGAGCATCTTCGACTGGGCGAAGGGGCTCACCCTGTCGTCGCGCGCATGCACGAGCAGCACCGGGAAGTTGCGCGCGTTCTCGTGGAACGACAGCACGCTGTAGCGCTCCGCGGTCTTCTGGTCCCGCAGGATCGAACGCACGTACGAGTCGAGGTCATAGCGGCTGTCGCCGTAGAAGGCTGCGACCGCAGCGAACCGATCGGGGAAGTGGTAGGCGATCTGCAACGCGCCCGCGCCGCCCATCGACACGCCGGTCAGGTAGACCCTGTCCGGATCGACCTTGGCCTCGCGCGACACCAGCTCCACGGCCTCGAGCACGCCCTCCTCGGAGGCGCCGGTGTACAGCAGGTTTCCCCGCGGATCGGGCACCAGCACCAGCCAGCCCCGTCGATCGGCTTCGGCCATCATCTTCGAGTGCGCGAACCCGTGGATGTTGCCATCCCACCCCGGCAGCGCCACCACGAGGGGAAGCGGCTTGTCGAGATCGGCGCAGCGCGGGACGAGCAGCGACACGGTCTGCCGGGAGCCGTCGATCCGGCTCGCAAAGGTTCGCGTGAGAGGGCCCCGTGCTCGCCTGGAGGCGACGCCTGCCTCGCTCGCGCCCGACCAGCGGACCGCGCCCACGTGGCTTCCGAACACGAGCCGGATCGCGAGAATGTTCGTACCACGATCCAATGCGAGCGGAGCCTTGAGGAAAACCGGTCCGTTGCGGAGCGCGCTCGCCCCGACCTTCTTGCCGTTGAGGTAGACCACCGAGCTGCCAGTGCGCGCCCCCAGATCGATCGACAGCTTGGACGGGTCGGCGGAATCGGGCACGACGAACGCGCTGCGGAGCCACACGACGGTCTGCTTGGCGCGGCTCTCGACGACGCGGGTGGAGGGAGCGTCGAGCGGCTCCCAGCCGGTGTCGTCGAAGTCGCGGAGCGCGAAGC
>JAKLDZ010000458.1 GCA_022703255.1 Myxococcota bacterium
GGGGAGCATCACGAGCAGTTCATCACCGACGCGCTGCAGGGCGGTGCGGGGACGTCGATGAACATGAACGCCAACGAGGTGATCGCGAACCTGGCGATCGAGCACCTCGGCGGCAAGCGGGGTGACTACGGGGTCGTTCATCCGCTCGATCACGTGAACCTCTCGCAGTCCACCAACGACGTGGTCCCGACGGCGGTGAAGCTGGCGGCGATTCGTCTGCTGCGTGGCACCAGCGAGGCGATGGCCGGGTTGCAGGCGGAGCTGCAGGGCAAGGAGCGCGAGCTGGCCGGCGTGCTGAAAGTCGGGCGCACGGAGCTGCAGGACGCGGTGCCGATCACGCTCGGGCAGGAGTGTGCGGCGTGGGCCCAGGCCGTGCAGCGCGACTGGTGGCGGCTGTACAAGGCCGAGGAGCGCTTGCGGCAGGTCAACCTCGGCGGCACCGCGATCGGCACGGGGCTCAACGCCGACAAGGAGTACGTGTACGTGGTGGTCGACGTGCTGCGGGAGCTCTCCGGGATCGGCCTTGCGCGGGCCGAGAACGCGATCGACGCGACGCAGAACTTCGACGTGTTCGTGGAGGTGTCGGGGATGCTCAAGGCGGCCGCCACGAACCTCGCGAAGATCGCCTCCGACCTGCGTCTGCTGTCGTCGGGACCCCGCGCCGGCATCGGCGAGCTGCTGCTGCCCGAGCTGCAGGCCGGCTCGTCCATCATGCCCGGCAAGGTCAACCCGGTGATCCCCGAGGCGGTCTCCCAGGTCGCCTTCCAGGTCATGGCCAACGACCAGGCGATCACGCTCGCATCGAGCCAGGGACAGCTCGAGCTCAACGCCTTCATCCCGCTGGTCGCGCACGCGCTCTTCCAGTCTTTCGACCTGCTCCGGCAGGCGGCGATGCACCTGGGGCAGCGGTGCATCCGGGGCATGAAGGCCGATGTCGCTCGGTGCTCCGCGCTGCTCGAGGCGAGCCTCGCCACGGTCACCGCCTTGTCGCCGTACATCGGCTACGAGGCCGCCTCGGAGCTGGCGCGGGAGGCCCTGCGGACCGGACGATCGGTGCGCGAGATCGCGATCGTCCACGGCGTGTTCACGGGCGAGCAGGCGGACCGCGTGCTATCTGCCACGGAGCTGACGCGTCCCGGGATCGCCGGGCTCGACGACATGGAATCATGAGCAGCCTCGACAAGACCCCCACGGGGGAGCGACTCCACATTTCGATCTTCGGGCGGCGCAACGCGGGCAAGTCGAGCCTGGTGAATGCGCTGACGGGGCAGCCGGTAGCGATTGTGTCGGAGGTCGCGGGGACGACGACCGATCCTGTGGCGAAGGCGATGGAGATTCTGCCGCTGGGTCCGGTGGTGCTGACGGACACGGCGGGGATCGACGATGTCGGAGAGCTGGGGGGGCTGCGAGTGGAGCGCTCGCTCAAGGTGCTCGACAAGACCGATCTGGCGTTGCTCGTGGTCGAGGCGGGAGCGGAGCCTGCAGCCTGGGAAGACGATCTCGCGCAGCGCGCTCGCGAGCGGCAAATCCCGGTCGTCGTGGTGGCCAGCAAGACCGACCTTCACCCGGATGCGTCTCGTGTGCAGCAATGGGCCCGCACCCGCGAGCTCACGTGCGTGCCGGTGTCTTCGTCGAGCGGCCAGGGCGTGGACGCGTTGCGCGAGGCGCTGGTGCGCGAGGCGCCGAAGACCTTCGCGGAGCCCACGATCGTGGGGGATCTGCTCACGCCTGGCGATGTGGTGGTGATGGTCGTTCCGATCGACAAGGCGGCGCCGAAGGGACGGTTGATCCTTCCGCAGGTGATGACGATCCGGGATGTGCTGGATCACGATGCGAGCGCGTTGGTGGTGAAGGAGCGGGAGCTGAGGGCGTGTCTTGACGGGTTGAAGGTCAAGCCGCGGATGGTGATCACGGACTCGCAAGCGTTCCTGAAGGTGGCAGCGGACACGCCGAGCGACGTGTGGATGACGAGCTTTTCGATCCTGATGGCGCGCTACAAGGGGGATCTTGTGAGGTTCGCGCAGGGGGCGCGGGCGCTGCGCGAGCTGCGCGTGGGGGATCGCGTGCTGGTGAGCGAGGGGTGCTCGCACCATCGTCAGGGCGACGACATCGGGACGGTGCAGATCCCCAGGTGGCTGCGTCAGATGGTGGGGGGTGACCTGCAGTTCGGCTTCAGCTCGGGGTTGGACTTCCCGCAGGATCTCGGCAGCTACCGCCTGGCGATCCACTGCGGCGCCTGCACGCTGAACCGTCGCGAGGTGCTTCATCGACAGCGCGAGGCGAGCGTGAGGGACGTGCCGATGACGAACTACGGGGTGTGTCTCGCGGCGGTGCACGGAATCCTGGATCGTGCGCTCGAGCCCTTTCCGGAGGCGCGGCTTGCGTGGAAGGGCGGGGGGCGGAGCGGGGTGCGTCGCAAGCTGAAAATGGCGCGCGCAGCGGGGTGAATGGTGGGGGGCGGGTGGGGAGCGTCGTCCCGTCGGATGACGGGCACGGGAGACACTCGCGCAGGGATTGCGCGAGAGGCGGTCCGGGGGGTGTGCATTCGTGCGAAACTGCGCGATTGAAATCGTGACATTCGTGCATCCCGTGGCTGGCCGTGCTGTTCTTCACGTTTGTGGTCACGCGGACGCAGCCAGAACCAAGGCAGATCATGCTTGACGGGGCGCGGAGAGCCGACTAGGACGAATGGTGAAAAACATCACGACAACCCAATGGGTTGTTGTCCCGGCGGGCGCGCCAACGCCGCCCACACCTGGGAGTCAATCGGTGGAGCGCGGCTCATGAAGTTGAGCGAGATCGCCGCAGGCATCGACGCCACAGTCCTCACCCATCCAAGTCGGATGGACGGCATCGACATCGATCGCGTCTCGGCAGCCGACAAGATGAGTGACCTGCTGGATCAGGCGTCCGACTCGACCCTGCTCGTGAGTCACCTGTCGAATCCGCACCTTCTGCGGATCGCGGATCTGCTCGACGTGCCGTGCATCTGTTTGTTGGACGGGGAGGAGCCTCACGATCAGCTGGTGCAGGCGGCGGTGGATCACGGCAAGGTGCTGATGGTATCGCCAACCGGCATGGGTGAGACGTGCAGGTTGTTGCGGGGCTACGGCATCGCGTGCGCGCACAACTCCTGGTGACCCATGACGACGTGCTCCTTCAGCATGGCCGGTGGTGACTACGAGCGAGCCGGCTCTGCGTCGAGAAGCCTCAAGGAGCTCCTGAAGACCGTGGGGGTCGACCCCGTCGCCGTGCGCCGGGTGATGGTCGCTGCGTACGAAGCCGAGATGAACGTGGTCATCCACGCGCATCGCGGCACGTTGCAGGCCACGGTGGACGGCAGGGACGTCGTGGTGGACGTGAGCGACGAGGGGCCTGGGATCCCGGACATCGCGTTGGCGATGAAGGAGGGCTACTCGACGGCGCCGCCGAAGGCGCGCGAGCTGGGGTTCGGGGCCGGGCTCGGGCTTCCGAACATCCGCAAGCACAGCGACGAGTTCTCGATCGAGTCGACGGTGGGCAAGGGCACGCGGGTGCGGTTCCGGGTTCGCATCGGCGCGCTCGACGCGCGGGAGCACGCATTCACCTCGATGCATCTGCACGGGGAGCTGTGCCGTCGCTGCATGCAGTGCATCCAGGTCTGTCCTACGCAGGCGTTGCGCGTGCACCGCGGCGCGCCCAGCGTGTTGACCCATCTGTGCATCGAGTGCACCTCGTGCATCCAGACCTGCCCCGCGGGCGCCCTCAGCATGGAGGTCCCCGACCGCGTCCCCTCCCCTTCGCCGAGCACCGTGCTCGTCCTCCCCCCGGCCTTCCTCTTCCAGTTCGGCGCCGACCTCGCACCGGAGGCGATCCTCGCCGCCCTCGGCGCCCTCGGCTTCGCCGACGTCCGTCTGCTCTCCGGCTGGGATGCTTCCCTGCAGGATGCCGTCCGCGACTGGGCTCGACAGCGGCCGACCGCCGGACCCGTCATCTCCTCGGTGTGCCCAGCCGTGATCAACCTCGTCGAGACCCGCTTCCCTTCCCTGCTCTCCGAGCTCGCCCCCTGGGTCACTCCGGTCGAGGCCGTGGTGCGCGACCTGGGCACGACCGACGTCGTGATGGCGGTCTGTCCCGCGCAGCGCACGAGCCTGCTCGCTGCGGGCGTTCCCGACACGCACCTCGTGTCGCCGCAGATGCTCCGCGAGGCGGTGCGACCTCATGCGCAGCGCGGGGCATCGGCACCGGGCGCGCCGCTCGCCGGCCCCGGGACGGAGCACGATCCGGGGACGCTGCGGGTCGAGGGGCTGCGGTCGGTGATCGACATCCTCGAGGATCTCGAGAACGGGCAGCTCCAGGACCTGCAGGTGCTGGAGCTGTACGCGTGCAGCCACGGCTGCTTCGGCTCCGGCATGATGAAGGCGGGCAGCGCCGCGCTGGCTGCGCACCGATGGCAGAGCATGGGGCGCCAGGCATCCTCGGGCGCACACGCGTTCCGCAGGGAGCAGCCCTATTCGCCGCGGTCCGGGGTGCGTCTCGACCCCGACATGGGCAAGGCGATGAAGAAGCTCGCGCGCATCGAGGAGCTCCTGCGCGGCCTGCCCGGTCGCGACTGCGGGCAGTGCGGAGCTCCCACCTGCAGGGCCTTC
>JAKLDZ010000459.1 GCA_022703255.1 Myxococcota bacterium
AACATGTCGGGCAAGAGCACCCTGCTCCGGTCCATGGGCACCGCCGCCGTGCTGGCCATGGCTGGCGCCCCCGTGTGCGCCCGCAAGCTCGTGATCGGTCACTGCGCCGTGCGCACCAGCATGCGCGTGAGCGACTCGCTGCGCGACGGCGTCTCGCGGTTCTACGCCGAGCTGCTCAAGCTCAAGCGCGTCGTCGAGTCCTCGGCGAGCGAGCCCGTCTTCTTCCTTCTCGACGAGGTCCTGCACGGCACCAACTCTCGCGAGCGCCACATCGGCGCCCGCTCGATCCTGCGCACGCTCGCCGCGCGAAGCGCCATGGGAGCGGTCTCGACCCACGATCTCGCGCTCGCCGATCTGGAGCAGACGCTGCCCGGCCAGGTGCGCATGGTCCACTTCCAGGAGCAGGTGGTCGAGGGGAACATGACCTTCGACTACAAGCTCCGCGAGGGGATCGTCACCAGCGGCAATGCGCTCCGTTGGATGCGCCACGTCGGCCTCGAGGTCGACGAGCCCTGAGCCCAGGGTGGCGGAAGTGGCGGATCGGGTGGCGGCCCGCCACTCTTCGAAATCGTCGCAATTCTGGCTGCGATCGCTCCGGGGTGGCGGGATCCGACCCCCGTTCCGCCACCCCGCCCGCGTTGCCGCGCACGCGATCACCCATCCGAATCCCTCGGATTCTCGCAGCATCTCGTTGGCAAGGTTCGTGCTCCTCGCCCGCACGTGACCGACCTGCTCCTCTCCAAGGCCCGAGCCCGCGATGTCGCCGACCTCGACGACGAAGACATCGTGGCCCTCGTGATCTCCGGCGCTCGCGACCGCTCGCGGTGTCGCCACATCGCCTCGCTGCTGCTCGAGGAGTTCGGCGGCGTGCGAGGTCTCGCCCGAGCCGTGCACCACGGCGGTGGTGTCGACCCCCTCGGCGAGGCGCGCCGTCTGCGCCTCTCCGCCGCCCTGGAGCTCGGCGTCCGGAGCCTCGAGGCCTTCCAGCGTCCCAGGGAGAGCATCGCCTGCTCCGCAGATATCGCGCGCCTGCTCGGCCCCCGCCTGCAACGACTCGTCAACGAGCAGGTGTGGGTCGTCGCCCTCGACGCGCGCAACCATGTCATCGCGCGTCGCAAGGTCGCCGAGGGCGGGCTCCACGGGTGCGCCGTCCAGGCCTCCGACGTCCTGCGCGTTGCCATCGGCCTCGGCGCCTGCTCCTTCGTCCTGGTCCACAACCACCCCGGCGGCGACCCCTCCCCGAGCCGTCAGGACCTGCAGCTCACCCAACGCCTCGCCGCCGCTGCCGCCTGCGTCGGCGTTCCCCTCGTGGACCACGTGATCGTCGGCGCCGGCCTGCACCGCTCCCTGCTCGACCTGGGGTTCCTCGCCCCCGCGGATCCCGACGCGGACTCCGAAGCCGCGGAGTGAATCAGCCCCCGCTCTCGTCGTCCACGCTGCACGTCACCTGGTTGCGCCCGGCCCGCTTCGCTTCGTACACCGCGCGATCCGCCCTCTCGAACAGTTGCGTGGCGTCGAGCTCCCCGGCCGGCGAGCACGCTACCCCCGCGCTGACCGTGATCCGGCCGTGCGGCGTCCCCTCCGCCTCCGCCACCGCCCGCACCAGCTTGCGAGCCACCACCGCCGCCTGCTCCAGCTCCGTGTCCGCAAGCACTACCGCGAACTCCTCGCCGCCGTAGCGCGCTACCAGATCGCTCCGACGCGCATTCGCTTGCAGCGTCGAAGCCACGAACCGCAACGCGTCGTCCCCCGCCAGATGCCCGTGCTCGTCGTTGAACCGCTTGAAGTGATCGACGTCCACCAGCACCATCGACACCGACCGCCCCGTCTGCCTCGCCTCCGTCAGCATCCGCGGCATCGCCTCGTCGTACGCCCGGCGATTCGCCACCCCCGTCAAACCGTCCACCTCCGCCAGCGCCCGCATCCGCGCGAACAGCCGCTGCTTCTCCACCGCGATCGCCGTCAGATCCCCCAACGCCTCGAGCAGCGTCCGCTCCCGCAGCGTGATCGCGCGATCGCTGAACGCGTTGTCCACCAGCAGGATCCCCACCGCGTGGTCCGGCGTCTGCAACGGCACCATGCCCCAGCGCCGGAACACGACCGGCTCCTCGCCTTCGCTCGCCGGCTCGCACACCAGCTCGAGCGTGTCCGAGAAGGCCGGCTCCCCGGTGCACAGACAGCGGGCGATCATCGGACCGATCGGCGACGGTCCGTAGTCGCCAGCGGCCAGCCCCTCTGCCGCGAGGGAATCCAGGCTCCCCATCGGCACCGCCAGGTGCCCCAGCCGATGCGTCAACGCGTGCGCCGTCGGATCGTTGCGCAGGTGCTCGTACGACGCGAGCAGCGCCCCGAGCGTCAGATCCTTGGCCTTCATGTCCTCCCAGATGCGATGCGCTTCCGTCTCCCCCACGGGCCCGATCGCCATGCTCGTCCGCAACGCCCGCTGCCCCTCGTCGGCGAGCAGGAACAGCGCCCGGTTGAACCCGAGCCCTTCGCCCGAGGTCACGCCGGACAGCACGACGTACAGCACCTGGTCGATGTCGAGGGAGCGCAGGATCGCCGCCGTGACTTCGAGCTGGAACGACAGGTCGCGCAGCGACAGCACCAACGCTCCCTCGTCTTGTGACCGACTCGCGCTCACCTGCTTGTTCCTTCGTCCGTCCCTGTCTCGCCGCCCGCTCCCGCGTCCGCTCCGCACTGACCCGCTCCGGACTCCGTCTGCGCCGCGAGCGCCTGCGCGCACCGCGTCCCGGACTCCGGAGCGTCCACTCTAGCCCAATCCGGCGGTCCGTCGCACATCGTCAGCGACACGTACGCCTCGCCCCGGTGATTCAGCCAGCAGATCGCCTGATTGCACCGCCCCGGATCCGGCCCCTCCAGCACGTCCTGTATCGTCACCGCCTCCAGACACCCCGCCTGCGCGTCGTATCGCGCCGCGTAGAACGGGTGCACCTCCGCCTCCGAGTCGCACCCCGCTCCCGACGCGACGGCCAGCAGCAACCCGCACGCGCCCAGCCGGAGCCCCCACCGCCCCGTCCCGCGCGACGCGTCGCCGCTCGCCAGATTGTTCGTGGAGCGAACGAACGCGACGCTCACTTCTCTTCCGGCAACGCCGTCTGGATGTACAGGTCCGCCAGCTGCTCCGCCGACACCTCGTTCGGCGCGTCCGTCATCAGGTCCGTCCCCTTCTGCGTCTTGGGGAACGGGATGACGTCGCGCAGGCTCTCGGCTCCCGACAGCAGCATCGTCACCCGGTCCCAGCCGAGCGCGATGCCCCCGTGCGGAGGCGCCCCGAAACGCAACGCGTCGAGCAGGAACCCGAACTTCGCCCGCGCCTCCTCCTGCTCGATGCCCAGCGTGCGGAACACCTTGCGCTGTACCTCGGGGTCGTGCAGACGAATCGATCCGCCGCCGATCTCGAACCCGTTGAGCACCAGGTCGTAGCGGTAGCAGGTGACCTTCCCCGGGTCCGACTCGATGAACGCCAGGGAGTCGTCGTGGGGACGCGTGAACGCGTGGTGCGCTGCGACCCAACGCTTCGCCTCCTCGTCGTACTCGAACATCGGCGGGTTCACGACCCACAGGAACTCGAACTTCCCGCCGTGCCCGTACTCCGGGATCCAGCCGAACTTCTTGGCGAGCAGCACCCGCAGGTTCGCCAGCACCGTGTGCACCATCGACGCCTTGCCGAACTGGAACAGGATGAGATCCCCGTCCTTCGCGCCGAGCACGCCGTTGATCGCTTCCCGCATTTCTGCGGTCACCGACTTCGCCAACGGGGACTGCGTCCAGGAGCCGTCCGCGGCCACCTTCGCCCGCGCCAGCCCCTTGGCCCCCATCGACTTCGCCACCACCTCGAGCTTGTCCGCCTCCGTGCGCGACAACCCCGCCGCCGCAGGCACCACCATCGCCTTCACAATCTCCGGCGGAAGATCCCTGCGCAGCGTCCCGTCTTCATACCGCGCCGCGATGTCCGCGAAGAACGGGATCCCCCCACCCTTGTGCGCGATCACCAGCTCCGTCAGATCCGTGTGCTTCATCCCGAACCGGACGTCCGGCTTGTCGTTGCCGTACATTCCCATCGACTCGTCGAACGCCATCCGCGGGAAGCGCCCGTCCGGATACTTCTCCCGCAGATCCAACCCCATCCCCTCGCGGAACACCTCGAACAGCAGCCCCTCCACCGCCGAGAACAGATCGTCCTGCGCCACGAACGACATCTCGATGTCCACCTGCGTGAACTCCGGCTGCCGATCCACCCTGAAGTCCTCGTCGCGGAAACACTTCACCAGCTGGAAGTACCGATCGAACCCCGCCACCATGAACAGCTGCTTGAACAGCTGAGGGCTCTCGGCCAGCGCATAGAACTTGCCGGGGTTGTGCCGCGACGGCACCAGGAAGTTGCGCGCCCCACCCGGCGTGTACTTCACCATGAACGGCGTCTCGAGCTCCAGACACCCGATCCCCGTCAGGTAGTTGCGCACCGTCTGGTTCAACCGGCTGCGCAGCCGCAGCGTCTTCTGCATCGGCGCCCGACGCAGATCCAGGTAGCGGTACTGCAGCCGCATCTCCTCGCGCGTGTCCAGCTCGTCCACGATCTCGAACGGCGGCGTCTCCGCACGGTTG
>JAKLDZ010000046.1 GCA_022703255.1 Myxococcota bacterium
GTGCCTGGCGACTGGAACGGGTTACGGCGCCTGCGAAGGCGAGGTCGTTCCGGTGACGGAGACCTGCAACACGACGGTGGACGACGACTGCGACGGGCAGGTGAACGAGAGCGGCGTGGGCTGCGTGTGCCTGCCGAACGCCACGGAAGCCTGCTACACGGGCCCTGCCGGAACGGTGAACAAGGGAGCCTGTCACGCGGGAACGCGGACGTGCAACGCGCAGGGGACTGCGTGGGGTGCGTGCACGGGTGAGGTGGTTCCTGTCGCCGAGACCTGCAACACGGCGGTGGACGACGACTGCGACGGGCAGGTGAACGAGAGCGGCGTGGGCTGCACTTGCACGCCTGGAGCCACGCAGGACTGCTACGGCGGCGCGGCGGGGACCGAGGGAGTCGGGCCTTGCCACGGCGGAACCCAGACCTGCAACTCACTCGGCACGGGCTGGGGCGCGTGCGCAGGTGAGGTGGTCCCGGCAGCCGAGGTCTGCGCGGACCTCATCGACCAGGACTGCGACGGCACCGCCAACGACAACTGCACGTACACGAGCTGCAAAGAGATCAAGGCGTACAACCCGGCGGCGGCGAGCGGGCCGTATGTGATCGACACGGACGGCTCGGGCCCGAATCCGTGGCTCCTGGTCCACTGCGACATGGAGACCGACGGCGGCGGCTACACGATGGTCCGGCTCACGAGCACGTACCTTGGAACCGACCAGAATGCGTACGCATCTCTCTGCGCGCAGTACGGGCTCGAGGTCGTGGTTCCGCGCACCAAGGCTCACGCCGCATCCCTGTACCTGTGGAACAACGGCGTCGTGCCCAACCTGTACAACATCTTCCCCAAGAACAACGGGGCCACGGGCATCAACAACTGGCGGGCGCTGTGCAAGGGTGTGGAGTGCTCCTTCTGGATGACCGACAACTCGAACTACGACGTGAGCTGCGGCGGCTACGAGCCGAACGGCGACAACAACACGGCGTACCGCATCTACAAGTGGAACGACGGCTGCGGCATTCAGGGTGGATGGAACGACGCCAACAACACCGTGTACTACACGGGTTGGGTCGTCTGCTCCGCGAACGACAAGTAGTCTCTCCCCCGCAGCGCCAATCCCCGAGGCGCTTCGTCACCCGAACCATCTGATCCCGCACTCCCTCTCCCCGCAACGGGGAGAGGGAAGCGTCGCTCTGCGCGCGCCTCAGAGCACGCCAGCAGCCGCTCGATCGAGCAGCGTGTCGATCGTGCCGAACAGCTCCTGATTGCCGTCCTGGTGATAGGCCGCGAGCTTTTCCTCGAACCGCGGGACGTCCCGAAGGAAGTCGAGAATCACGGCTGGCTCCTCGAGGGAAGCGGCCGCGCGTCCGAAGCCGAGGTACTGGAGGTACCGCACGTTCATGACCTGCTCGAACTGGTGCCGGACCGGGACGCCGAGCATGGGCTTGTGCAGGTAGACGGCCTCGCCCATGAGCGTGAAGCCCCCTCCGGCGATGACCGCACGCGCCGAGGCGAGATCGTCGATGAAGGTCTTCTCGTGGAACGGCCGGTAGCGGAGGTTGCCCTCGACCTGCTCCTCGGTGATGGATCGACGCATGCCGTAGATGCGGCACTCCATGCCGGTGCGGCTCAGCGTGTCGGCGAGGGTGCCGTAGCCTTCACCGGTCTGGTAGACGAGCAGGTGGTCGCCGCGCGAGGACTTCGCCTCGAGGATCTCGGGGCGAAGGATGGGGGCGCACAGGGTTGTTTCGGGCTTGCGGATCGGGGGACGGAAGAAGGTCGTGACGACGTAGTGCTTGCAGAAGGGGAGCTTGCTCTTGACGAAGGCCTTGCTGATCTGGAAGTCGGCCTGGTCGGCGCCGATGATCTCGTCGGGGTGCTCACAGCGGTTGATGATCTGCATGTTGTCGATGGAGATCACGGGCATCCCGTGGGTCTTGCCGAAAAGGTAGGTCCACGATTCGAAGTCGCTGATGACGACCTCCGGCTTGAACTCGCCGATCAGGTTGAAGTAGGCGTCGATGTTCTGGGGGATGCCGGAGAGCCCGGCGAGGACGTTGGACCACAGGGTCTTCCCGCGTCGGACGCGGTTTTCCTCGTAGATCATGTGCAGGCCGTGGATGCGATTCACCTCGCCGGCGCCGAAGCGCCGGGTGAGGAAGTCACACGCGCGGCTCGAGGCCATGACCTCGAGGTCGTGTCCCTGGGAGAGCAGGTACTCGATCACCACGCGCGACCGCATGGCGTGCCCCATCCCCTCGCCCACCACTCCGTAGAGGATCTTCATGGCGGCGAATCATACACGCGATGCGGAGCGAGGTGGCGCCACGGTGCGCCGGGCCCGACCTCTGCGCGACGCGCAGCGCTCCGGGCTACTGGCAGAGCCGCGGGCCGAAGGGCAACGCTTGATCGGTCGCGATGCCCAACGTGAGCGTGCTGTGATGCGCTGTTCCGAGCACGAAGTGGGTCTCCTCGCCGGTCCCGCCGATACTGCTCAGATCGCCCGGACCGGTCTCGTAGCCAGCGGCCACCACGACCGCGTGCTGGCTGTTCGGATCCTTCATGATCATCCGGGTGCCCTTGGCGGGACGGGCCGAAGAGGTCCAGTACATGTTCACGTACCAACCCTCGTGCTCGACCGGGAAGTCGTCGGGGCTCCCGATGCCGCATCCGTAGAAGCTGCCTCCCTCGAGCGGCGCCCAGACCTCGGTGCGGTGCATCACCAGGCCGGTCCGCTCCTGCGACAGCTCGTAGTGCGCCGAGAGCTCGTCGGTCGAAGAGCTCGGATACGGCGCCGGCTCCTCCTGCGTGACCAGGTGGGCCTCCATGACGACCGGCCCGGAGGCAGGCATCGCCAGGTGATTGCCGTTGTCTCCCACGCGCGGCATTTCGCCGACCTGCATGTCGCAAGGCCCCACCGAGTACGGCAGGAAGCCGATGTCCACGTGGAAGGCTCCGGACTGCGGGTCACCGTTGTCCACGAAGGTGTCGATCACCACGTAGTACTCGCCGGGATCGACGTGGGCACGAGCGTGGTAGTTGCCCCTGTCGAGGCATGCCGACGCATCGACCGCGCTGAGGATGTGGACGTCGACGTCGACACCGGATGCCTCTTCGACGGCGGCGCTGAGGAAGCCCGCCTCGGGCACGGCGACCCTGTAGACGACCTCGGGGCCGCTCTCGTCGACGGTGGCCTTGCAGGAATAGGAATCGAGCTTGCCCGCGGGCTCGGTCGATGTGTCCCGATCCTCTCCGAAGGGGAACGTGGTGACGCAAGTGACACCGGAGGGACAGGGCGACGGTCCGGTCTCGATCGCGACGTCGTCGGTGTCGGCGACATCGGCGGCGGCCTCGGTCTGGGCTTCGGACTGCACCTCGATGGAGGCGTCGGAGGGGGACGGCGCGCCTGCGCTTCCCGCCGCGTCGCCGCCATCCTGGGGGGCGCTGGCCCACGAGCTTCCCTCGTCCGACGAGCACGCCGCGATGGCGGACAGGGCGAGGACGGAGCACACGACAGCGAGCGGGGTCTTCATGTCGTCCATGGTATCGCTGGCGAGTGGCGGTGCGAAGCGTGCGCGAGCGAGGCGGTGCGGGTCACTTGCTCTTCATCACGAAGGTCGATCGCATTCCGTAGTGATCCGACAGGTGCATCATCGCAGCGCCGCCATCCACGGACACGCCCGCGTCGGCCCCGTTGGGGACCGGCACGACGAGCTGGTCGAAGGTGCGCACGGCGGACAGCACGGAGCTCGGCTCGATCCCGGAGAGGAAGATGTGATCGATGAAGGAGTTGGGGGAGCCGGAGGCGAGCGTGTTGCCGCCCTTCGTGCAGAAGGTGCAGAGGGGTTCGAAGGAAGCGGGGACGGCTTCCTTCCACAGGGAGAGGAGCGCGGCGTAGGCCGCAGCGCCGTCGGCTTCGACGGCATTGGCCTTGTAGTCGGCTCCCGCGTTGAAGTCGCCGAGGATGACGGCCGGAGAGGAGCCGGCCTTGTCGGCGACGAACTTCGCGAGCTTCTGGATCTGAAGGAGCTGCTCGGCTTCCCAGCCCTTGTAGTCCATCGCGCCGTTGCCGTACTCGCCGGTGTACGGATACGCGTCGCCGTAGAAGACCGCGGACAGATGGTTGCAGAACACGTCGAGCGTCTGCGACTCCGGAAGCTGGGCCTTGGCGTGAAGGATCGCCCGACGGTTCCAGGTTCCCGGCTGCACGCTCATGGAGGGCGACTCGAGCGGGTGCTTCGAAAGCAGCACCAGGCTGTTCTGCCCGTCAAACGCCAGACCGCCGAGGGGGTTGGTGGTGCACTGCTCGAAGATGTCGGCGATCTTGGCATCGGGCATCATCGACACTGCGCACCCGTAGCACTTCTTCCGGGCGGGATCGCCGAGCACCAGGGCTGCGGCCTGCACCAGACAGGCGGACTCCGCGCAGGAGGTGCTCGTGGTCTTGCCCTGATCGCTGCCGGGAATCGTCGAGCAGTTCTGCTTCACGCACGCCATCGTGTCCGCGAGCAGCTGCTTGATCTCGACGTCCGCGCACGGCGCTTGCGTCGGTGTGGGCGGCATTCCGCCGTCCGCCAGGGTCGGGTCGTCCACCGGCGTGGCAACGGTCGTAGGGAAGGACGCCGCGTACGGGAACGTCGCCTTCACCGCCTCGATGAGCGCCTGCTTGTCCGTGTCTCGCCAGACCTCCTGGATGCACACGATGTCCGACGGCATCTTCGAGATGGCGTCGAAGAGCAGCGGGCGGCGCACGTCTTCAAAGGGCGCGAAGGAGCCTGCGAGGTAGAGGTTGTACGTGTCGATGGTGACCGGGAGCCCGTCGATGGGAGCATCGGCCTCGGGTTGGGAGACATCGGTGGCGGCTTCGACGCCGCCCTCGGCGCCGGCCTCACCGGCACCGCCTTCGGGGAGCACGGCCCCTGCGGCCCCGGCAGCGCCCCCTGCACCATCGTCTTCCGAGGAGCAGGCAACAGCAAAGATCCCCACTGCGATGGGGAAAGCAAGACGGACGAGTCTGAGCATCCTCCGTTTATAGCCCAATTCGGGCGTCACGCACCACGGAGCGAGACGGATCGTGCGAACTCTTCGTGCCGTGGCACCCGTTCACGGGGACAGACGCACAGTAGCTCGCATGCCGAAATGATCGGAGAGGGGGACGCGGGCAACGGCGGCATCGGGCCCGCCGGCATCGTTCGCGTCGGGGGGCGAAACGACCGAATCAGTCAGGTCGCGAGCCGAAGCAACGACGCGCTCGAGCGCGATGCCTTGGAGCAGGACGTGGTCCACCCAGGCGCTGGGGGCGCGGATGGCGAG
This sequence comes from Myxococcota bacterium, assembly GCA_022703255.1. Taxonomy (GTDB): domain Bacteria; phylum Myxococcota_A; class Polyangia; order Polyangiales; family Polyangiaceae; genus JACRCQ01. The sequence goes on from JAKLDZ010000046.1 coordinate 5,308, forward strand.
GGGGTTCTCGCCGTTCGTGCAGAAGGTGCAGCCGGCGACGTGGTCCGGGGTGAGAGCTTCGTCGAAGCGAGTCGAGAGCAGGTCCCAGGTGGCACTCCCCACGGGCTCGATGGCGTAGTCGACGAGCTGGGGCCCTGCGGCGAACCCACCGAGGAGGACGGCCGCCCCCTCTGCGCCAGCGATGCTGGAGACGTGCGCGATCAGCTTGTGAGCCTGCAGAAGCTGCTCGTTCTCCCACCCCTTCCCGCCGGTCTGCCCTTCGCCGTACACGCCGGTGTAGGGGTAGGCAGGCAGGTTGTAGATCTCGGTCAGATGGGTGCAGAACACGTGGAACGGGGTTCCGGTGGCCGGGACCGCTCTCGCGCGAAGCACGGCCCGTCGGTTCCAGGTTCCAGGCAGCACCCACGCACCGGTGTCTTCGAGCGGGAAGCGCGACAGGATGAGCAGCCCGTTCTGTCCCCCGAACGCGATGCCTGCCCGCGGGTCGGTCGTGCACTGCTCGCGGATGCCCACGAGGGTTTCGGTGGGCAAGAGCGCCGCGGCGCAGCCGTAGCACTTCTTGTCGGCATCGGTGCCGAACAGGAGCGACACCGCGGCCTGCGTGCACTTCTGCACCGCGCAATCGGTACTGGTCGCCTGTCCCAGATCGCTTCCGGGGATCGTCGAGCAGTTCTGCGCCATGCAGTCCATCACCGCGAGCAGCTTGTCGCGAACCGCCGGCTCGGCGCACACCGCTTCGGCGGGCTGCCCGGGAACCTGGCCGCTCTGGTCCTGGGGATCATCGACGGCGGAGCCGAGGTCGTGCTGCACGGAGAGGGCATGAGGGAAGCGCGCGCGGGCGGACTGCGAGATCGAGTCCTTGTCGCTCTGGCGCCAGACCTCTTGGAGGCAGACGACGTCGGCCTCGAGCCTGGAGATCGCATCGACGATGGGGCCGCGCCGTTCGCTTTCGTACTTGGAGTAGGAGGCGCCCGCGAGGTTGGCGTTGAACGTGACGAACGTCGCGCTGGGAGCTTCCGGCTTCGGGAGGGGGGCGAGGGTGGTGTCGTCGCTGCACGCGGCCACCAGAGCCAGGGGAGCGATCAGGGCGGGAGCGGAGCGTGGACGCATGGGTTCTCCTGCAGCGGTCGTGCAGTGCATACCCAAGTGCGGGAGCGGGCGGAAGAGGCGTTCCGGCAGAGTCGTGCAGGGGGCGCTGAGGCGAGCGAGACGCGTTTCCTCGATTTCTCCGCGATGGCTCCACCATCGGGACGGCGGACCGTGCTACGTCGAACAGTGCTGTGAGCCGTACCGTGACGCTGATTCGCTCCCTCGACGCCCTGGCCGCAAGACCCGAGATCGCGACGGCGGCTTCGGTGGGGGGCAAGGCTGCGCGGCTCGCCTGGTTGACGCGACAGGGGTTCGAGGTGCCGCGCGGTTGGGTGATCGGCGCGGATCGGTTTCGCGCGCTGGTCGCATCGGGTCTCACGAGGCAGCAGGCTCCCAAGTCGTTGCTGGAGCGGGTAGGCACGGAGGAGGCGCTGCGCGACATGGCGGCGGCGCGGGCGCGCATCCTGTCCGAACCCCTCGACCCGGTGCTTCGCGGAGAGCTCGAGCTGCTCTGGTCCTGGGTTTCCCACGATGCACCGTGGGGGTTGGCGGTGCGATCGAGCGCCACGTGCGAGGACGAGGAGCTCACGGCGATGGCGGGGCTCGCGACCACGGTGCTCGGAGTGCGAGGCGCGGAAGCGCTGGCCGAGGCGGTGCGCACGGTGTGGGCCAGTGCGCTGATGCCCCAGGCGCTCGAGCACCTCGCGGCACGCGGCATCGACGACATCGCGATGGCGGTGGTGGTCCAGGTAGTGGTCCCCGCAGAGGCTTCCGGCGTGATGTTCACGCGCCCCCCGACTGGGGTGCACCCGAAAGTGTGGGGAGCGGACGAGCGCCTGGTAAACGCCACGTTTGGCCTCGGCGCACCCGTGGCGAACGGAGCGATCACGCCCGACGTGATCCGGTTCGCCGCGCGCACCGGAGAGGTGCGCAGCACGATCGTCGCGCGCAAGAACCGGGCGCTCGTGGTCGGCGCCTCGGGATCGCACTACGTCGATGTGCCGCGAGAGCGGGCGGACCTGCCGGCCCTGTCCCCCGAGGTCATCCAGAGCCTGGGCCGCATCGCCGATCGCCTCGAGCAGATCGACCCCTCGCCGCACGATGTCGAGTTCGTGGTGGAGCGCGGCCGGGTCATGCTCGTGCAGGCGCGACCGGTTGTCGGCTCGGGCTATCCGGAGGGGGGAGACAGCCGCACGATCTGGTCGCGGGCAAACGTGGGTGAAGCGCTGCCCGGAGCGGCGACACCGTTGACCTGGTCGGTGGCAGGCGGGTTCTCGAAGCACGGGTTCATGACGGCGTTCCGGTCGTTGGGGTGCCACGTCCCGCCGGAAGCCACGCTCGTGGCGAACGTGCACGGGCGCTTCTATCTGAACATGACCTGGTTCATGCGCATCGCGACGCAGGTGCCGGGGCTGGATCCGGCGACGCTGATGCGCTTGGGCGGTGGCGAAGGGGCCGAGCTGCTCGAGGGCCAGATCGAGCGCGTCTCGCCGGCGAGATTCCTGAGCCGGCTCCCGTGGACCACCGCCCGGCTCGCCGCCGAGCAGCTCACCCTGTCCACGCGCGTCGATCGCTATGTCGGCCGGATGAGCCGCCGGTTCGACGCGCGCCGACGCAGCGACCTCGGGGCGCTCTCCGACCGGGCGCTTGCGGCGACGCTGCGGGACACGCTCGCCGATCTCGACGAGACCGGCACGCTGATGCTCGCGTGCGCGTCGTCTTCGCTCGGCTCCAACCTGCTGCTGCAGACCTGGATCAAGTGGGTCGCCAACGGTGACGCGGCGCGCCTCGCGCAGGTGCTGAGCGCGGGGCTCACGGAGCTCGAGAGCGCGCGACCGGGGATCGCGATTGCCCACATCGCCGCTGCGGCGCGACGGGATACTTCGGTCTACGAACTTCTTGCAGCGGGCCGCGTCAAGAGCGTCTCGCAGCTTCCCGCCGGGCCGGTGCGGCGCGCTCTCGAACGGTTCTTCGAGGAGTTCGGAGACCGCGCCGTGCGCGAGGCCGAGGTCGCTGCGCCCCGGTGGCGCGAGGACCAGCACCAGGTCTTCGCGATGCTCCAGACCGCGATGCACAAGAGCGCGGACGACACCGACTCCTCGATGCAGCGCGCACGCAAGGCGGCGGATCGGGAGCTCGACCGCATCGGGGCCCGGATCGGTGGACCTGCCACCGCGGTGCTGCGTGTCCTGGTCGCCCATACTCGCAGGACCACCCGGCTGCGCGAGCGCATGCGCGCGTGGGTTACCCGCACCATCAGCCAGATCCGCATGGTCACGCTCGAGGCCGATCGTCGCATCCGGCTCGCCGACCCCGGCCTGGAGCCGGGCGCCGCATTCTACTGTCACGCCGACGAGCTCATCGCCGCGCTCGAGTCGGGGCACATCGATCTGGGCAACCTGGTCCGCCTTCGCCGCGCGGAGCACATGCGCGACGAGGCGCGTCCCGAACCCCCGGTCACCTTCGTGGGCTGCCCCACCACCGTCGTGCTGCCTCCCTCCGGCGGCGACACCCTCACCGGCTTGCCCGCATGCTCCGGCGTCGTCGAAGGCACCGTGCGCGTCCTGCCTCCCGGACGCGAGCTCGAGGAGGACCTCCAGCCCGGAGAGATCCTGGTGGCGCGCACCACCGACGTCGCCCTGACGCCGCTGTTCCTCGTGGCCGCCGGTGTCGTGACCGAGCTCGGCGGCCCCCTGTCGCACGCGGCCCTCGTCGCGCGCGAGTACGGCGTCCCCACGGTCGTCAACGTCGCCGGCGTGACCCTCGCGCTGCGAACTGGCGATCGGGTCCGCGTCGACGGCACCCAAGGGACCGTGGAACGGCTGTCCCCGCGTCCCGAAGCGTTGCGCACGCCTGCAGAAACGGCTACTGCGCAGGCCTGACATGGCGCGCTCCAAACGCTGGGTCGTCGATGCCCAATCCCCGATCCTCCTGCGCGAAGTCCTCGCGAAGATCGGCGCCGATGCGTCGGCACTGAGCGACGGTCGCGTGTTCGTCGATCGGGTTCGCGCGGCTCGCACCGACACGAACCTGACGCCCGGGAGCGTCGTGGAGGTCTTCCTCCCTACCACGCCATCGGGCGCAGAGCGCCCTGCGATCCTGGCTCGGCGCGGGGGGATCATCGCCGCCTACAAGCCCGCGGGCGTGCCGACGATCCCGGATCAGCGTGGGACCTCGGACACGCTGCTGGCATTCGTCGCGCGCGAGACGGGCCGACGAGAGCCGTCGGAAGTGCACACGAGCTCCCGGCTCGACACCGAGGTGAGCGGAGTCGTGCTGCTGGCGATCGACGAGCCCGCACGCCGATTGCTGGGAGCGGCGCGCGAGCAGGGGGAGTACCAGCGCCACTACATCGCGCTTTCGACGGTGGTCCCGACGCCCGAGCAGGGGCTCTGCGAGGCTCCGATCGGCAGGGCTTCGGACCCGCGCAAGCGCCGGATCGGAGGACCGGAGGCGGTGCCGGCGGCCACGCGGTATCGAACCGCAGCCGTCACGCCCCACTGCGCGATGATCGCGGCCGAGCCGCAGACGGGGCGCACGCATCAGATCCGGCTGCACTTGTCGCACTGCGGGGCGCCGCTCATCGGCGACCCCGCGTACGGCGGCAAACGCTCGATCGTGCTGCCCACGGGCGCTGTGCGAGAGCTTCCGCGCATCGCGCTGCACGCCGCGTGGGTGCGCCTGAAGGACTGGCGCGTGGAGGCCGAGGTTCCGCGGGAGCTTCGCACGTTGTGGGAGGGGCTGGGGGGCAACGACGGCGATTGGGACGGCGCGCTGCAGTAGCCGAGGACTGAACGGCAACACGGTCGGCGCGGACAGGTGGTGTATCCTCGTCGCATGCGTCGAACGTTCCTGCTCGCCCCTGTGTGCTGTGTCGCTCTCCTGATCGCGTGCAGCGACGATGAAGCATCCTCTCCGTGGTCGCCTGGGAAGGCTGGCGCGGGTGGATCGTCCGCAGGAGGTGCGGCGGGCGAGTCGCTCGGAGGAAGCAGCGGCGACGCGTCGGTTGCGGGCGGCGCGAACGGCGGCTCTGCCGGAGCCGAAGGGGGCGCGGCAGGCGCTGCGGGAGCCGAAGGGGGCACGGCCGGGTCCGGGCTGCCCAAGGGTGATGTGGTCATCGGCATGTGGTGCGGACTGCCGGCCAGCGAGCTGAACGCGGCGCGTGTGACCGAGATTGCGCAGGCGGGCTTCACGACCATGACCAACGCGTGTGACGGCTCGACCTTCAACGCGGCCTACAACAAGCAGATGCTCGATCTCGCATCCGCTGCGGGCCTGCGCGCGTTCGTGACAGACGAGCGCGGGCTGCAGGCGGTCGCTGGCACCAACGTCGCGGCCAACCTCGATGCCATCGTCGCCGACTACTCCGCCCACGCGGCGCTCTACGCCTACCACGTCAACGACGAGCCGAACGCGTCGCTCTTCGCCTCCCTGTCCGCGGTTGCGGGCGGGATTGCCTCGCGCGATCCGGCGCACTTCGCGTCCATCAACCTGTTCCCGGACTACGCGAGCGCGGCTCAGCTCGGAACCTCCACCTACGACGAGTACGTCGCGGCGTTCCTGAGCACGGTGAAGCCCGCGGCGTTCACCTACGACCACTACAACTTCCTGTCCGACGGCAGCGATGGTCCCAGCTTCTTCGCGAACCTCGCGGTGGTCAGGGCACACTCGGTGGCGACCGGGATCCCGTTCGGGCAGTACATCCAGTCGATCAGCTACAACGGCCATCGCGACACCGACGGTCCGGAGAAGCGCTGGGCCGCGTTGCACACGCTCGCCTACGGCGGTCTCGGGGTGATGTACTTCACCTACTGGACCCCGGTGGGAAGCCCCGAGAACTTCGGGGACGGGATCATCTCTGCATCGGGAGCGAAGACGTCGCAGTACGACGACGTGAAGGCGATCAACGTGTCGGTTCGCGCGATGGGCCGATATCTTGCCGCCGCGAAGTCCACGAAGGTGTTCCACAACGGACCGCTCGACGCGGGGACTGCGCCGCGCGCTCCGGGCGATCCGGTCTACGTCCCGAGCGCGGCGCCTCTCACGGTCGGGTTGTTCACGGTCGGCAACGACGCGTATGCGCTGTTGGTCAACCGGGATCACGATGCAGCGATCGAGAGCGACGTCGTCTTTGCTTCGGGCACGGGCAGTGTGAACGTGCTCGATGTAGCGACAGGGGAGTTCCAGCCGATGCCGGGGGCGGTGGTCGATCCGCTGGGGGTTCGCATCCACGGATCGCTCGCTGCGGGGGATGGGGTGCTGGTGCACATGCCGGGGCCGTTGCCGGCCGGGCCGCCTGGGGCCGAGGGTTACTTCGGCACTGTGCGGGCCGATGCGGGGTGGCTCGACGTCGTGGACTCGGCCTTCGGCACGGCCCGGTTGCGGACCGCCGGATGGGATCAGTGTCCGGAAGGCACCGTCGAGATCGGGAAGGACTTCCAGTCCAACGGGTTCTGGTTCTGTGCGCGGAGCGATCTGGCGACGCGGACGTTCTACGTGGGCAACGTGGTGGCCGATCAGGGAGCGATGTACAAGATCGCGGGAGGGGCGACGACACCCGTGGGGCCCGGCGGTTGGGACACGTGCCCGGGGGGAACGCTGCTGGGACATCGCATGGCGAGCGACGGGTTCTGGGTGTGCATGGAGTAGCCGCACGCCTCGAGGTGGCGATGCATGAGCTGTCCCGACGTGGTAGCGTCGAGGCATGTTGTCGCGTTGGCACCGTGTCGTCGCGCTGTGTGCGCTCGTCGGAGCGGGCACGTTCGCTGCGGCGTGGTCCTGGGCACAGCAGACGAAGAAGCCGACAGTCGATATCGCGATGAACGCGCCGGATCCTCCGGCGATGCGGAGCGCGGACCAGTACGTGCTGCGCTTCCGCTATGACAAGGGCAAGGTCTCGTGGGTCGGCTCCAGGCGGGTGCACCTGCCGCAGCCGCGCATCACGCCTCGCGTGACCGGTCGCTGGGCGCTCGAGATGCTCAGCGGCCCGACGCTCGTGGAGCGCGTGCGCTTCGACTTCCCGGGGCTGGGAGCCGACGAGCTCGCCGGACAGGCGCGACCGCACAACGCGCCCCCTGCGTTCGAGCGCAAGGCGATGGTCGTGCACGATGTGCTGATCCCGGACTCGCCGCACTTCTCCCGCGCGCGGCTGGTCGATCGAGCGACCGGGAAGATCCTGAACATTCCGTGGCCGCCGGTCGTTGCGAGCGCGGACGCGGGGGCGGAAGCGGCGGCGGCCGATCGTTCGGCAGGCGACGCGAGTGTGCCGGACGGGCAGATGTCAGGGGATGGAGGCGGCGCGACGGATTCGGATGCGCGCCCGGATTGACGGGTCAGGCGGGGCGGCTTCGTAAGCTGCGGCCGTCGTGCGAGGGAGCGACCTTGCGTCCCGGGAGCGTGCGGATTCCTGCTATCCTTGCGGTCCGCGATGCAATCGAACGAGGATCCCGTCACCGCCAGAGCGCAGGCCCGCGTGGGCGCGGTTCTTCGAGACAAGTGGCATCTCGACGCGTTGCTCGGAGTGGGGGGGATGGCGGCGGTCTACGCGGCGACGCATCGCAATGGCGCTCGCGGCGCGATCAAGATCCTGCACGCCGAGCTCTCGGTCGACGCGGGAATTCGTGCGCGTTTTCTGAGGGAAGGCTACGCGGCCAACACGGTCGGGCATCGCGGCGTGGTCCGTGTGCTCGACGACGACGTCCTCGATGACGGCTCGGTGTTCGTGGTGATGGAGCTGCTCGAGGGCGAGTCGCTCGAGTCGAGGCGGGAGCGGGCGGGAGGCAGGCTGCCGCCGCTCGATGTGCTGTCCGCGGCCGACCAACTGCTCGACGTGTTGGTTGCGGCGCACGGCAAGGGGGTCGTGCACCGCGATCTCAAGCCGGAGAACGTGTTCGTCACGACCGGTGGCGAGCTCAAGGTGCTCGACTTCGGCATCGCGAAGCTTCGGCAATCCACGGCGGGGGCCAGCGGCACGCGCACGGGTGCTGCGATGGGGACGCCGGCCTACATGCCGCCGGAGCAGGCGCGGGGACGTTGGGAGGAGGTCGATGCGCGCTCCGATCTCTGGGCCGTGGGCGCGACCATGTACACGCTGCTCACCGGGAGACTCGTGCACGAGGCGGCGACGATCAACGAGCAACTGCTCGCGGCAATGACCGTCCACGCGCCTTCCGTGGCTCAGTCCGGAGGGTTTGCTCCGCCCATCGTCGCCCTCGTGGATCGCGCCCTCGCCTTCGATCCCGCGCAACGGTGGCAGGACGCTTCCAGCATGCAGGAAGCCGTGCGCGCTGCCTACCACGCGATGTCCGACTCCCCGATCGCCTCCGCCCCGAGGCTCTCTACGCCCCCTTCCGCGGTGGCGTCGGCGAGAAGCGTTCTGCGCTCCGGCGCTTCTCCCACGACGGGTGCGGGCATGGCCGGTGGACGAACCGGTGCTCCTGCAAGCACGGCAACCTCCGGACGACGCCTGGTCTGGGCGGCCGCAGGCGGACTCGCAGCCTTCGTCGCCGCCCTCGCGGTCATCATCCTGGTACTCTCGCGTTCCGGGCCGTCGGGATCCGACTCGTCCACGGCGGTCGCGACGCCGGATTCTGCGGCACAACCTGTCGCATTGCCGTCCGCGACACTCCCCTCGGTGGCTCCCGCAGCGGCACCCGCGCAGCCGGAGACTTCGAGCGCTTCGCCCGTCGATTCGTCCCCCCCGACACCGAGCGTGAAGGCGACGGTCCCGGTCGCTCCTCCCAGGAGCCAGCCCGTGAAGACGTCCCCGCCGCCGGGGAGCAAGGCCGCCCCGCTCCCCGACGACATGCTCGACAAGAGGAGATAGCAGGCATGGTTCGAAGGTGCGTCCCATGGATGGCTGCTCTCGTCGTCGCCGTGGCGGCTTCGAACGCCGCCGCGGAGGGCAAGGATCCGGCCGCCGCCGACGCGCTGTTCCGCGAAGGACGCGAGGCCATGAAGCGCGGGGACTACGCGGCAGCATGCCCCAGGTTCGCCGAGAGCCAGAGGCTCGATCCTGCGGGCGGAACGGTGCTGAATCTCGCCGAGTGCGAGATCAAGATGGGGCAGCTCGCGTCGGCCTGGCAGCACTATCAGGAGGCTGCGGACACCCTGCCCGCGGGCGATCCTCGACGCGACCACGCCAAGGCGCAGGCGGCCGCCCTCGACAAGCGGCTCCCCCGGCTCGTCGTGCGGCTCCAGCCAGACGCTCCTGCGGGGACCAAGGTCCAGCGCGACGGAATCGAATGGTCGTCGGTGGCTCTGGGATCCGCGCTGCCGGTGGACCCCGGCAGACACGTCATCACGGTGACCTCACCCGGACGCGCGGACAACAGGATCGAGGTGACGTTGTCCGAAGCCGAACGCAAGGAACTCTCCGTGACCGCGGGAGCTTTGCTCGATACCGGTGACAATCGCGGCTTGGGCCCGCAGGCTGGCACTCCCTCGACCTCGACGAGCGCCGTTCGAGCGGATGCGACCTCGCGTGGATCCGGTGGCCGCACCTGGGCCTACGTGGCCGGAGGGGTCGGCGCGGCGGGGCTCGTCGTCGCCACCATCAGCGGTCTGATGCTGATGAGCAAGAACAAGACGATCGACTCCCACTGCGATGCAGACAAGACGTGTGATGACGCCGGGCTCGATGCGGCCTCCGGAGCCAAGGGGCTGGTGCCGATCAACACGGTGGGCTGGGTCGTGGCGATCGCGGGGATCGGGACAGGTACCTATCTGTTCCTGACGAGTGGCCCGTCGGAGAAAGCCACTGCTGCGACTCCCACGACAGGATTGGGACTCCGGTGGGGAGGGGTGTTCTGATGCGCACGGCGATGACGACGGCAGCGCTCGTACTCGTGTCGTTCGGCGCGGGCTGCGCTCTCGTGATGGAGACGGACTACGACGAGTACACGGCGCGCGCGGTGGACTCCAGTGCCGGTGGCTCGGCTGGGAGCTCGGGGGCGGCAGGGTCTGCGGGTGATGCGGCAGCGGAAGGTGGCGCCGCGGGCAGCGACGGGGGCGATTCCGACGCGCACGCGGACGGTGACGTTTCGGGGGGATGCGACGGTGGCCCGCAGCCCCTCGGAGCCAACGGTGAGCCATGCTGCACGCCCAACGAGTTGGCGTGTGCCGGACACGCCCAGAAGCTGGTGCTGATCTGCGATCCGAAGACTCTCGAATGGTCGGCACTCCAGTCGTGCTCGGGCAACCAGCTCTGCGACACCTCGATCGGAGTCAATCAGGGAAGCTGCCAGGATCCGATCGCGCTGTGCGTCGGCAAGCAGCCCGGAGACAAGGTCTGCGACGGGACCGACTCGATGATGTGCGGCCCCGATCTCGTGACCGTCACCACGACTACCTGCCAGTACGCCTGCCAGGACGGCGAGTGCCTGGGCGCCTGTGCGCCCGGTAGCAGGAAGTGCAACGGCAACACGCCGCAAGTGTGTACGTCGGGTGGTCAGTGGCAGGGCGAGGCTCCGTGCGCGTATGTCTGCACGGACCAGGGCCTGTGCGCTGGGGAGTGCACCCCCAACGACAAGCAGTGTGACGGGAACACTCCCCGGGTGTGCGGCCCCGGCAGCACCTGGACGGTCGAAGCGCCGTGTTCCGTCCTCTGCGTGGACGGCGCGTGCGCGACCTCGTGCGCGAACAATGCCACGCAGTGCAGCAGCGGGAACGTGCAGCGGTGCGTTGATAGCGCGTGGATCGATGATGAGGACTGTCCGTACCTGTGCAGCCAGGGAGCGTGCTCCGGCTCCTGCGCCCCCGGCACGATGCGCTGCTCGGGACTGGTTCCGGAGACCTGCGGTGCAACCGGGGAGTGGTCGAGCGGCGCGGCGTGCGAATACGTGTGCTCCGCAGGGATGTGCAGCGGCGAGTGCGCACCTGGGGCGAAGGCATGCAGCGGGCTGACCCCGAGAGTGTGCGACGAGGCCGGGCACTGGAAGAGCGAGGCTCCGTGCGCATACGTGTGCGCGGCCGGTTCGTGCACCGGGGAGTGCTCGCCTGGAAACAAGCAATGCGACGGACTGGTGCCGCGGACGTGCAACGCCAGTGGCGAGTGGGAGATCGGCGAGGCGTGCCAGTACGTGTGCACGGCCGGCACCTGCGCCGGGGCGTGCACACCCAATGCCCATCAGTGCAACGGCCTGGTGCCCCAGACATGCAACGCGCAGGGAGGATGGGACAATGCGGAGCCGTGCTCCTACGTGTGCAGCAACGGGACATGCACGGGCTCCTGCGCGCCCAACTCGACCACGTGCAACGGGATGACGCCGATGCTGTGCGATGCCAACGGCACCTGGCAGAGTGGAATCGCGTGTCCGTACCTGTGCACGAACGGCGTGTGCACGGGAGTCTGCATTCCTGGAACGAAGCAATGCAGCGGAAGCATTCCCCAAGAGTGTGATCCGAGCGGTGCGTGGAAGGATCTGGCGTCGTGCACGTCGGGAACCGTCTGTCAGGCGGGCGCGTGCGTCGTTCCCAACGCGAGCTGCGCCAGCCTGGCGCAGGACTGCGGGCCGAGCGGAAACGAGAGCTGCTGCGCCTCCTCGGAAGTGCCGGGCGGAACGTACAACCGGAGCAACGACTCGAACTTCCCCGCGACGCTGAGCAGCTTCCGGATGGACCGGTTTGAGGTCACGACGGGGAGATTCCGAAAGTTCGTCGAGGCCTATTCGAACACGATGATCCCTGCGGGCGCGGGCAAGAACCCGAGCAACCCTGCAGACACCGGGTGGGACAAGGCCTGGGATGCGAAGCTTCCCGCCAGCAAGGATGCCCTGAAGGCGCAGCTCTCTCCGCCGACGTGCAACATCGATCCATCGTGGACCGCTGTGCCCGGCAGCAGGGAGAAGCGACCGATCAACTGCGTGACGTGGTACCTGGCGTACGCCTTCTGCATCTGGGACGGCGGGCGATTGCCCACGGAAGCGGAATGGAACTACGCAGCAGCCGGCGGCAGCGATCAGCGGGTGTACCCGTGGGATACGACGCAGACTCCGCTTCTACCCACCTGCACGCTGGCGAATGTTCAGGGCTGCGGCGACGTCTCTCGCGATGTCGGAGCAACCTCCCCCGCCGGTGACGCGAAGTGGGGGCAGGCGGACATGACCGGCAATCTCTGGGAGTTCGCCCAGGATTGGAGCGCCGCGTACCCCGCTCCGTGCGTCAACTGCGCCAACCTCCTCCCGGCGACCGACCGCGTGATCCGCGGCGGCGACAACGACAACCCGCCGGACAAGCAGACCACGTCCTACCGACACGTCTACGCCCCGGACAAGACCGGTCCCGACGTCGGCATCCGGTGTGTCCGAAGCCCTTGAGCCCCCCCTCAAGCGATCGCCTCCTCGTTCACGTGCGGCCCCCGCTTGGGATCGTGCGCAACACGCGCCCCGTCCTCGAGCACTTCGTTCGTCTTGCCCTTCGTGGATTTCGTGACCGATGTGTGGACGACACGATCTGCCAATGATATTCAGAGAATGGGAACCTGGCGAGCCTGTCGCCGGGTCAAGAAGGAGGAGCTCAATCATGGATAGGGCACGCGCGTTCCTTTCCGCGTTCGCTGTCGTCGTCGTCGTGGGATGCGGCAGCGATGATTCCGAGGAGCCGGCAGCAACCGGTGGGTCCGCAGGCACCGGCGGCGCGGCGGGCACCAGCGGCGCGGCGGGCACCAGCGGCGCGGCGGGCACCAGCGGCGCGGCGGGCACCAGCGGCGCGGCGGGCACCAGCGGCGCAGCGGGTTCCAGCGGCGCCGGCGGTTCGTCGGGAACCTTCTACTGTGCAGGATCCGACGGAAGTTGTCTCTTCGACGCCAATGGCTTCTGCTATGAGCGGGCCGTTGCGGGATTCAAGGACACCTGCACTGGCGACAACATCTGGAGCGACCTTCCTTGCACGCAGCGATCCGATGTGAAGGTCGCGGGCGGCTGCGAAACCGGGAGCGGCACGACATGCCAGGTCGTGTGGTACACCGAAGTGTCGAGCTACAAGACCGGCTGCGGGGTGCAGAGCGGCACGTGGCACGAGCCGTAGCCGCGGAATCCTCCGCAGCGACGGTCGGCCGCTCAGTCCGCGCGATAACCGACGGAGATGTAGAAGTCACCAGCGTTATACGCGTAAGGATAGATGGCAATCGTTTCGGGGGAGTTGATCCCTGCACGCATGGTTCCGAATATGTTCTTGGAGGATGCGGTGGCCTCGATGCCAGCGCGAATCCTGTATCCGCCGGGCGTGCCGTAGTACCAACGCTCGGGCATTCGCACGACGCCGGCGAGGATGCGCCATCCGAAACGCTCTTCTTCGGACGCGGAGGCGGGGCTGTCTTCCTGCTGTGCCATGGCGATGTCGGGCGGCATGGGGTTGCCGATCCGAACACCGATGGTAGCTTCGTGGAGGAACAGCTCGGGCTGCCAGCCGCCTGCGACCGAGAGGTCGATGAGCTTGCCGATGGCGTACTGCTCAAAATGCGTGGTAGTGAAAGGAACGGCTGCCGCGAGAGCCTGGCGTCTGGCATCTTCCTCGGACGCGCTGGGACGCGGCATGGACGGGTAGCGCAGGCGTCGGGCGTAGAGGGAAGTCGTGCCGATCGTTTCGCGGGCCTGGCCGACGAGCCAATCGAGGGTCAGGAAGCCGAAGCGGGCATAGGGAATCTGGTCGAGGAGTGCGCCCGCCTCCTGGCGAGCCTGATCCTCCAGTTGGTCCTTCTGGGGACGAACGACGGCACCGACGAAGGCATGCACCTTTGCAGCGGTGATGTTGGTGTAGACCCCTTTGGAGGCGACATAGGCGAGGTTGAGCGAGCCGACCTGCTTGGTGGCGAGTTGGACGCCGACCATGGCGTCGAGGATGACGGACAGGGAGCGGTCTTCTCTGGAGAAGTCGCGCCGCACGAACGCCGCAGGGGAGAACTGGGCCAGGCCGATACCGAGGAAGGGCAGGAAGGCTCGCTCGTTGAGCTTCGCCCCGACGAAGTGGCCGGCTCCGCTGCCGACGAGGTAGAACCCCACCGGTCCGGCGCGGTAGCCGAGGAAGAACCCTCCGCCGGAGAGGTCCACCTTGCCCATCTCGACCCTGCCCGAATCGCCCTCATCGGTGTCGCACATTGGAACGCGCAGCACGCTGAACGTGCTGCCCATCTCGTATCCAACGAGAGTCCCTCCCTTCATTCGGGCAAGCACGGGGAGCACCCGGCGTTCGGCCATGTTCGCAGCGCTGTAGATCTGCGCGTTGGTCTTCAGGGCGTTGTCGAGCAGTCCGTAAGGAACCGTGCCAGGCAGCGGCTCGCCGCCTCCGTCGTTTCCCTTGCAGTAGTACTGCTGTGCCCGCGCCAGTCCCGAGAACGCAACGAGGGCTGCCACGGCGTTGACTGCGAGAAGGCTTCGTCGCGCGTTCATGGGGCCTCCAGGAGAGCAGCGCAGCCAGGCGTGGAAAGGGCCCAGGCCTCGGCATCTGCGGCATCCGTCACCGCACTGCACGGCAAAGCCTCCAACTCTGGCTTGCAGAGAGCGACCTGCTCCGTCGTGGCAGCAGTGCATTCGCGCTCTGACGCCGACAGCTCAGCAAGCACGCTTGCGAAGACGGTGACGTAGGGGTCCTTCGGCAGTGCGCAGGAGGCGACCTTCGGGGCGACCGCCTGGGCGAGGTCGAAGCAACTCGAGGATTGCTCCAGCGCGTTGTTGGTGAGCAGGGCGAGGCATTCGGGGGTGGACGTGACCCAGCGATCGAGGTCGTCGCCGTAGTCGGCCACGATGTCACAAGCGAATTCTCGCAATTGGGATGCGCACTTGTAGCTCTCCTCCCTGCCCGGTGGCGCCGTGCAGACATAGGTGTCCGCGAATCGCTTGTACGTGTCGTTCGCGGCTATCTCGTCACCCGTGCAGGCGTGGATGCGTGAGGCGATCGAGTAGCCGGCCTGGCGGCAGGGTTCGCCCTGCTCGGCGTCGTAGGCAGCGCAACCGGTCGCGCCGAGCAGCATCAGGCCCACGCCGAGCGTGAGCCAAGGCACTCTTCGAGCGCGCCGCCGCCTGGCGAGCCCGAGGGCAAGCAGCAGGAGAGCCCCCGCGCCGCCCGATCCCGCGCGGGATCCGTATCCGGGCCGCGTCGATCGGCAGACGCAGCCTACGGGGGTCTCTCGCTCGAAGTGCTCACCTTCCGGCGGGATTGCGACGCACTCGTTGGTGCTGGAACATCGCTCGCCGCTGGCGCACCCCTTTACGCGACAATCCGTCAGCGACGTTGCGCAGAATCCGAAGTAGCAGCCGAGCTCGCACGGCGTCTTCTCCCCCGTCGCCACGTCGATCACCGCCGTGCCGTCAGCGTCGCACGTCGTGCCGCAATCGTAGAGGCTCTCGCAGCAATGCCCTTCGATGCACACGCCCGAGGCGCAGTCGCCCGCCTTGGCACAGAAGCTCCCCTTGACGCATTCGGTGCTGCTGCCGTCGCAAGAGTACCCGTCTGGGCAGGCCGATCCCTGAGGCTGGCCCACAAACGCCGCGCCGCAGATTCCGTCGCCCGTCTGGCCGGTGGCCTGAGAGCACGCTTCGCACGGACCATCGCAGACCTTGTTGCAGCAGACGCCGTCGGCGCAGAACCCGCTCGCACAGTCATCGGGCGAGGTGCAGGGATCGCCCTGCGCGAAGCTGCACCGCTTGGTCGACGGCGAGCATTCCAGCTTGCCTCCAGCGCAGTCCGCGTTGGTGTCGCAGTGCTCCGGGCACTCACCGCTCACCCCGTCGCACAGGAGGTCCCCGCAGGCGGCCGCATAGGTGCCATCCGCAACCGGCGCGCAGGTCCCGGTCACACAGCTCGCGCACGGGCCGTCGCACACGGTCGGGCAACACTGACTGCCGCTGCACACCCCTCCTGCGCATTCGCTTCCCTGCGTGCAGGGACTGCCGTAGTCCTTGACGCACGCTCCGCCCTCGCACGTCCCATTGCAGGAGTCGGGGTCCTTTCCAACGATCGGGACACAGGTGCCCACGGAATCACCCCACACGCAGCTTTCGCATACGGCGCAAGCCGGCTTGTCGCAGCAGACTCCGTCGACGCAGTTCCCGGTATCGCAATCGGCCCCGGTCGTGCACGTCACGTCCACGGGAGCGTATTCCCACGTATCGGCGAGGTGCTCCGAGGCAGTCTCCGGCTCGACGGCAGAATTCA